>CAYWRB010000489.1:0-2670 GCA_964460025.1 uncultured Hungatella sp. | reverse complement strand
TTACGATTTTCCCTTCCTCATCCACAACCACTGCCGCCGCCACGGAATCCACCTGAGCCGTGCCGTCAGAATCCCCGGCATCCTTGGAACTGGACATGGAAGACACCACTGCCAGGCCGGTCCGATAGCCGCCTGCTCCGGTTTCTTCCGCCTTGGTCTGGGCTTCCGCCTCCTTCTCTGTCTGGGCCTCTGTCTCTGCTTTGGTTTCCGCTGTGGTCTCTGCCTTCGTCTCCTCCGCCGCCTTTGTGGTGGCGGAAGTCTGCGTTCCTCCTCCCTGGCCGCATCCTGCTGCCAGTACCATCACCATACATGCTGCCGCTGCAATTCTCAGTTTTCTTCTCATAAACAAATCCTCCATTTCCAAATTCCATGTATTCTCGCAGTCTCCTTATGCCTGATTTTGTATGATCTTTTTCGTCAGATGTACATAACCAGCCTAAAAAGCAGGTGCAAGAGAGTTTCTGAGAGTACATATTCCAATATAATTCTCCCTTGGAAGCATACTAACCCCTGTGCTGCCGCGCCAGGGCATAGAAAGGCCTCCTATTGTATTGATAATTATAACGCCAAACCATACCGAAATTATGTTCTAAACTGTTCTATTTTGTGACATTTTGGATATAAAAAGATACAAAAAAGACATAATTTTATGATATAAAAGATGATATCTATCAGTTATTACGAAAAGGGAGCTGCTTTATGGAAAAGATTTTAATTGCCGACGACAATCTTCAGATAACGAAAATTCTCAGTGAATTTGCCAAAAAAGAAGGATATGAGCCCATAGCTGCCTATGACGGCGACCAGGCTTTGGAACTGTTTCAAAAAGAGCCCCTTGTCATGATTCTGCTGGATGTGATGATGCCAAAGAAAGACGGCTTCGAGGTATGCCGGGAGATACGGAAGGTTTCCAATATTCCCATCATCATGATAACGGCCAGGGGGGAAGACTTTGAACGCATCATGGGGCTGGATATCGGAGCCGACGACTATATTGTCAAACCCTTTTCTCCGGGGGAGGTTATGGCCCGAGTCAGGGCTGTCCTGCGCCGGATAGACTGTTCCAGAAACGACAGTCAGGCTTCCCTGACCTATGACAACCTTATCGTTTCTCTGGACAATGCATCCGTAACCATTGACGGCCAGAAGGTGCCTCTGACAAAAAAGGAGCTGGAAATTCTCTGGACTCTGTTAGGAAATCAGGGAAAAATATTTTCCCGTGATAACCTGTTAAGCACTCTGTGGGGGTATGATTATCCTGGAGATAACCGGACTGTTGACAATCATATCAAGAGGCTGAGGGCAAAATTAGACAAGGTACCCCATCCAGGCTGGCAGATCAAGACTGTCTGGGGCATGGGCTACAAATTCGAAGGGACTCTGTTATGAAATATAAAATCGCGTATCGCCTGGTAGGTTATTTTTCTGCGGTTCTTCTGCTATTCTCCATAAGCGTAGGCTTCTTATTCGCAACCCAGTTTACCTATCACACGGCCGAAATCTATGAAAATGAATTGAAAGAACAGGCCTCCTCCATCGCCAAGACCCTTACCACCTTTTTTCAAAAGCAGCCTGACTGCCCTAACGGAGAAAGGATCAAGGGCTTCGGCTCCTACCTCCGGTTTATTGATGACATCACCACCAGCCAAGCCTGGCTGGTGGATGAGCAGGCCAAAACCATCGAGCTGTCCACTGCCAACTACTCCTTATCTTACGAAAAGCTTCCTTCCGGCGCCGAGGATCTGATCAGCCAGGTGTTTGAGGGCAATATCGTGACCAGCAGGGCATTTTCCTCCATATTAGAAGCACCCTCCATCACGGTAGGAGTGCCTGTCTGTGATAAAAACGGAACGGTTGTCGCCGCTTTTCTCCTTCACAGCCCAATCAAAGAGTTTATGGATACCCAGCGCCACAGCATTTCAATCCTTGTGGTGTGTATTATTTTTGCCCTTATTTTTGCATCCGCCCTTTCTGTCCTGTTGGCCAGACATTTTATCACCCCTCTGAAAGAGATCGGCCGCGGAGCGGAACAAGTGATGTCCGGGGATTACTCTGCCCGGGTCATGGTGCAACAGAAGGATGAAATCGGAGATTTGGCCCGCAATATCAATGAATTGTTTGCCAGACTGGCAGATATCGAAGAGGAACGGAAAAAGCTGGATAAGATGCAGCAGGATTTTGTATCCAATGTGTCTCACGAATTGCGCACTCCTATCACGGTCATCCGCGGTTCCCTGGAGGTTCTCATAGAAGGGCTGGTTACGGAACCTGACGAGATGCAGGAATATTTCCGGCAAATGCTGTCCGATACCCTTCATCTGCAGCGTCTGGTCAATGATCTTTTGGAACTTTCCAGGCTCCAGAACAGCAATTTTGAAATTCTCAAAGCAGATCTGGACCTGACGGCTCTGATTACCGACCTGATCCGCTCCATGCAGACCATCGCCCAGAAGAAACAAGTCCAAATCCGGCTGGATAATCAGGCTGGGCTGGTGGTTTTCTGCGGAGATTATGGGCGGCTGAGACAGATGTTTATCACCATTCTGGACAACTCCATAAAGTTTTCTCCCTCCGGCGCCACGGTGTCCGTATCCATGTATTATGAAGGTAAAGACTGCATCATCTCATTTACCGACCATGGAAGCGGCATCCTGCCAGAGGATATTCCCT
>CAYWRB010000488.1:0-2674 GCA_964460025.1 uncultured Hungatella sp. | reverse complement strand
CGGCAGAGACGGTGGAACAGTATCGGAAATTGTCCAAAGCAAAACAGGATGACATCAAGGACGTGGGCGGTTTCGTGCTTGGGAAGCTGAAAGGGGGCAGGCGGAAGAAGGACTGCGTGGTGTTCCGTTCTGCCCTGACGCTGGATATGGATTATGCAACAGAGGATATTCCGGAGCAGATGGAACTGTTCTTTGATTTCCGCTGCTTTATTTATTCTACCCATAAGCATACGCCGGAGAAGCCAAGGCTCCGGCTGATTATTCCCCTGTCACGGAACCTGTCACCGGATGAATATGTGGCGGTGGCAAGAAAGGTAGCAGAGGATATCGGCATAGAGATGTTCGACGATACCACTTATGAGCCGTCCAGATTAATGTACTGGCCGTCCACCTCTGCGGACGGGGAGTTTGTGTTCCGGGATATTGACGGGGACATCCTAAATCCAGATACAATACTGTCCCGTTATCAGGACTGGAGGGATTCTTCCCAGTGGCCAGTAAGCAGCAGGCAACAGGCGGTAGTCAAAAGGGAGATGAAGAAGCAGGCGGACCCGCTGGAAAAGGATGGCGTGATCGGGGCATTCTGCCGGACGTATTCCATTGAGGAAGCAATCACTAATTTTCTGCCGGATGTGTACCAGGCAAGCGTGATGCCGGGAAGGTTTGATTATATCCCTGCGGATTCCCAAGCTGGCGTTGTGGTATATGAGGGGAAGTTCGCCTATTCCCACCATGCCACAGACCCAGCCTGCGGGAAGCTGATGAACGCTTTTGATATTGTGCGTATCCATAAATTTGGTGAGAAAGACACAAAATCTTCCGAAGGTACGGACGCAGCGAAGCTGCCGTCCTTTAAAGCCATGTGCGAATTTGCGGTCAATGATGAAAAGGTCAAGGAAACAATCGCAGGGGAGAGAAAGGAACGTGCTGAGAGGGAATTCTCCAAGGCTAATACAGACTGGGAGAAACAGTTGGAGTATGAGCCCCGTTCCACGGTCCTGAAGAACAGCCTTCGGAACCTCCTGCTGATCCTGAATAATGATGAGAAACTGAAAGGAATTGTGTTTAACCAGCTCAGTGACGGGATGGAGATTAAGGGTGAGGTTCCGTGGGAGCATCCCAGCCGTTTCTGGCGTGATGCGGACGATGCACAGCTTATCTCCTATATCGACCTGAATTACGGGACATTTTCAGCGAGAAATTATGATATTGCGGTGGCAAAGGTGGCGGATGACCGTTCTTATCATCCGATCAGAGAATTCCTGTCTTCTCTGCCGGAATGGGATAAAGTGCCAAGGGTAGACACCATTTTAGTGGAATTCCTTGGTGCGGCGGATAATGCCTATGTCCGGGCTGTCACCCGGAAGACACTGTGCGGTGCCATCTCCAGAGTGATGAACCCCGGCTGCAAGTTTGACACTATGCTGGTGCTGAACGGCCCGCAGGGAAAAGGAAAGTCCACACTGATCTCCAAGCTGTGCGGCGAATGGTTTAACGACTCCCTGCTTCTTAACGACACGAAAGACAAGACGGCTGCGGAGAAGCTGCAGGGATATTGGATTCTGGAAATCGGGGAACTGGCCGGACTGAAAAAAACAGAGATTGAAACACTCCGCGGCTTCCTTTCCAGACAGAATGACATTTACCGTGCATCCTTTGGGCGCAGGGCTACTCCGCATCCGAGGCAGTGCGTGTTTATCGGAACCACCAACGCGGAAAACGGGTATCTGAGGGATACTGCAGGAAACCGCCGATTCTGGCCGGTGAAGACTCCGGGTGACGGGAAACGTGCGTCCTGGGAACTGGAAGAGGAGGAAATCCGGCAGATCTGGGCGGAAGCACTCGTTTACTTTAAAGCCGGGGAACCTCTGCATCTGAATAATGAGCTGGCAGGGATGGCGCTGAAGGAACAGCAGATCGCCATGGAGGTGGACGAGAGGGAAGGAATGGTGCGTGACTATCTGGAAATGCCCCTGCCGGAACGGTGGGATAAGATGGATATGTATGAACGCAGGAATTATATCTGCGGTTCGGAATTCGGCGGGGAACGGGAGCCGGGAGTACGCAGACGGGAGCGTGTCTGCAACATGGAAATCTGGTGTGAGTGCTTTGGGAAAGAGAGGGGGAACCTGAAGCGGCAGGACGCCAATGAGATCAGTGCGATCATGGCGAACATTGAGGGATGGAAAAAAGCGGACAATAAGGTGCGTTTTCCGGTTTACGGCATTGTGCGAGGGTATTGCCGTTGTGGGGAGACTTCGGCAAAAGACGGCAAAGAACAGATATGACGGACAACAGCAGAGAGTGTTGCTGTTGTTGGCGGATATGCCGGAAAATGCACAGACGGGCAACCGGGGAAAAGGCAGGAAATTAAGGCGGCGGCAGTCTCCGGTTGCTTATGTTGCTGATAACATTATAGATATTTCAAATGGATATTATATAGAAGAAAAAAGTGTGCGAACACACGATTACGCTATATACGCGCGAGGGAGATACTTCGGCAATGGAAGAAAAGGCGGTGAAAAATGGGAGAAGAAAACAGGATAGAGCGGCATTTAGCTATGTCGGTGAAAAAGATGGGAGGCATGGCGGTGAAATTCGTGTCTCCCGGATTGGATGGAGTGCCGGACAGGATCGTATTGTTACCTGGGAGAAAAATGGCGTTTGTGGAGTT
>CAYWRB010000487.1:0-2678 GCA_964460025.1 uncultured Hungatella sp. | reverse complement strand
AAGAAACGTTTGGATGTATATCATGAGCAGACTCAGCCGCTGATTGACTATTATAAGAAGGCAGGGGTTCTGGTTGAGGTAGACGGGACACAAGGTATGGAAGATGTTTTTCAGAGTATCGTAAAGGTTCTGGGAGCAGAGTAATCATATGGCAGTCACGATCAAATCAGAACGGGAAATTGAACTGATGCGGGAGGCTGGAAAGATTCTGGCTAAAACCCATGAGGAATTGGGAAAAGAACTGAAGGAAGGGATGTCCACCTGGGAGGTAAACCGCCTGGGAGAGGAGATTATCCGCAGTTTTGGATGCATTCCTTCATTTAAGAATTATAACGGTTATCCGGCATCCATCTGTGTGTCGGTCAATGACCAGGTGGTCCATGGGATCCCCAGCAAAAAACGCATCCTAAAGGATGGGGATATTGTCAGCCTGGATGCGGGAGTGATCTATAAGGGATATCATTCCGATGCGGCCAGGACTCATGGAATTGGAGAGATCAGCCCACAGGCTAAGAAACTGATAGAAGTAACAAAACAATGTTTCTTTGAAGGTATAAAGTATGCAAAACCTGGCAATCATCTCAACGATATCTCCTCCGCAATACAGGCATATGCGGAGAAATTCGGATATGGCGTTGTGAGAGATCTGGTAGGACACGGGATAGGGGAGCATCTTCACGAGGATCCGGAGGTGCCTAACTTTGCCAGGAAAAGAAGAGGAATGAAACTGCGTGCAGGAATGACCTTGGCCATAGAGCCAATGATTAATGGAGGAGGTCCGGATGTCTGTTGGCTGGACGATGACTGGACTGTTGTAACAGAGGATGGTTCCTTATCGGCGCATTATGAAAATACGGTTCTAATTTGCGAAGCGGGCCCTGAGATATTATCCCTGCCAGGATATGAAGCCGGACAGAACGCTGGGAGAACGGAGTAAGCTTTATGGAGAGTAGAAAGGCGGACAGGACCGGCGCTCTGGCAAAATCTCTGGCCGGACATGATAAAGGAGATATATTTGTCATAATTCAGGAAACAGAAGAATATGTTTTTCTGGTGGACGGAAAAAAACGGCCGGTGAAAGAGCCGAAACGCAAAAATAAAAAGCATATACAGGTCATATACAGCGGCCTGAAGCATAACGAAACACTGACGGACGAGGAAATCAGAAGATTGATTCGATGTTACAAGAGAGAAAGTCAAGTCTAAGGAGGTAAGACCATATGTCAAAGGCAGATGTAATTGAAATTGAAGGGATTGTGGTTGAAAAGCTGCCCAATGCCATGTTCCAGGTAGAATTGGAGAACGGACATCAGGTTCTGGCGCATATCAGCGGCAAGCTGCGTATGAATTATATTAAAATTTTGCCCGGCGATAAGGTAACCATTGAGTTGTCCCCCTACGATCTGTCAAAAGGGCGGATTATTTGGAGAGATAAGTAAGAAAATGCTTGCATTCTAAGGGAAAAGATGGTATAATGCTTGAGCGACTTTGTTGAAGTACCAGGTGAACTTTGCCCAAAAGTGTATACTTTAGGTATAGAAGTGGATACACCCGGATGGGTGTGCCAAATGAAAGGAGAATTGCTGTGAAGGTTAGATCATCAGTAAAACCGATTTGCGAAAAATGCAAAATCATCAAGCGCAAGGGCAGCATCAGAGTAATCTGTGAAAACCCGAAGCACAAACAGAGACAAGGTTAAGGAACAAATTTTACAGGAGGTGTACTACACACATGGCTCGTATTTCAGGTGTTGATTTACCAAGAGAGAAACGTGTTGAGATCGGTCTGACTTATATCTACGGTATCGGAAGATCAAGTTCAAACCGCATTCTTGCAGAAGCCGGCGTAAATCCTGACACTCGTGTAAGGGATTTGACCGACGACGAGGTGAAGAAGATCGCAGCAGTGATCGCTGATACTCAGATGGTAGAAGGTGATCTTCGCAGAGAGATCGCTATGAACATCAAGAGACTTCAGGAGATCGGATGCTATCGCGGAATCCGTCACAGAAAGAGCCTGCCGGTTCGTGGTCAGAAGACTAAGACCAATGCAAGAACCCGTAAAGGCCCACGTAAGACTGTAGCGAACAAGAAGAAATGACATTGAGCACTTAACGAGGTCTTTCACGAGTTTAGTGCGAAAGCCGTTCTTCGAACGAATGTGAGAAGAACTTCATTATTAATTAACTATAGGATAAGAATCACGTTGCATGTTTTAATAACAGGAAACAGGATTCGAGCAATTAATTGGAAGAAAGTAGGTTAGTTTAAGATGGCTAAAAAAGTGTCCACTGCAAAAAAAGTGACAAAAAAGCGCGTAAAGAAAAACGTTGAACGCGGACAGGCACATATCCAGTCATCCTTCAACAATACAATCGTAACATTGACGGATGTACAGGGCAACGCCTTATCATGGGCGAGTGCCGGTGGTCTGGGATTTAGAGGTTCAAGGAAATCTACTCCATATGCAGCTCAGATGGCTGCAGAGACTGCTGCCAAGGCAGCTATCGTACATGGTTTAAAGTCTGTTGACGTTATGGTAAAGGGCCCCGGCTCGGGTCGTGAAGCAGCAATCCGTGCGCTTTCTGCATGCGGTATTGAAGTAACCAGTATCAAGGACGTAACCCCGGTACCGCATAATGGTTGCCGTCCGCCAAAACGTAGAAGAGTTTAATAGGA
>CAYWRB010000486.1:0-2679 GCA_964460025.1 uncultured Hungatella sp. | reverse complement strand
CGACAGAGATTATACCTGCGCCGGTTCGCGTCCGACCGAAGGGAGGACAATTTCCCAAGCGAACCGTGTGCATCCCACGGAGTGAGCATGTCCGGAGGACATGGTATACTAAATAAATATGGCAGAAGGGAAAATACCAGGAAAATGTACAATGAAATTGATTTCGGCGAAATAGATATAAATTCGGGCCCTCCCACGGAAGAACCGGCCCGGCAATATTATTTTATGGCGAAATGCCGGGAGTGGGTTCAGGAATTTGAACAAAAAAAGGGACGTCGTCCCACCGCGTGTATTCAGACCTTTGGCTGCCAGATGAATGCCAGGGATTCGGAGAAGCTTTTAGGGATTTTAGAGCAGATCGGATTTGAGGAGACAGGGGACGAACACGGGGATTTTGTTCTTTACAACACATGTACGGTCCGGGAAAATGCCAATTTAAGGGTATACGGACGGCTTGGATATCTGAATACCTTAAAAAAGAAGAACCCGGATATGCTGATCGCCCTGTGCGGATGCATGATGCAGGAACCGGAAGTGGTTGAGAAGCTGAAGAAAAGCTACCGCTTTGTAGACATTATTTTTGGCACCCATAACATTTTTAAGCTGGCAGAGCTGATGGCTAAAAGGTTTGAACAGCAGAAGATGGTGGTGGATGTATGGGAGGGTACGGACCGAATCGTGGAGGAACTGCCTTCGGAACGGAAATATCCTTTTAAATCAGGGGTAAATATCATGTTCGGCTGCAACAATTTCTGCAGTTATTGTATTGTTCCCTATGTGCGGGGGCGGGAGCGGAGCCGCAGTCCAAAGGACATTTTAGAAGAGGTCCGAAGGCTTCGGTCTGACGGCGTGGTGGAGATTATGCTTCTTGGGCAGAATGTGAATTCCTATGGAAAGAATCTTAAAAGTCCTGTCTCTTTTGCCCAGCTGCTTAAGCAGGTTTCGGAGATTGAGGGGATTGAGAGAATCCGTTTTATGACTTCCCATCCAAAGGATTTGTCAGAGGAACTGATAGAGGCAATGAGGACATTGCCGAAGGTCTGTCCTCATCTGCATCTGCCACTTCAGTCGGGAAGCACCAGGATTTTGAAGGAGATGAACCGCAGATACACAAAGGAGCAGTATCTGGAACTGGTGGAAAAGATACGACGTGCCGTGCCGGATATTTCCCTGACCACAGATATTATCGTAGGGTTTCCGGGAGAGACGGAAGAGGACTTTGAAGAGACCTTGGATGTGGTGCGAACGGTGGAGTTTGACAGCGCATTTACTTTTATTTATTCCAAGAGAACGGGAACTGCGGCGGCTAAGATGGAGAATCAGGTGCCGGAGGATATTGTAAAGGACCGGTTTGACCGGCTTTTGGCAGAGGTTCAGAGAATTTCCGCCAAAGTATGCGGGCGTCATCTTCACACGACTCAGAAAGTGCTGGTGGAAGAACCGGATGACCACGCTGAAGGGTATCTGACCGGACGAATGGGCAATAATACTATCGTCCATTTTCCGGGAGATGGTTCTCTCATCGGGAAGATTGTGGATGTGTATCTGGAAGAATCAAAGGGGTTTTACTATATGGGACGGCTGGTTCGTTAGTCCCCCTACTTAACATACGAGGAAAAGAGAGGTTACCAATGTGACAACAGGATTATCACCCATGATGACCCACTATCTGGAGACGAAAAAGCAGTATCCGGACTGTATTTTGTTTTACAGGCTGGGAGATTTTTATGAGATGTTTTTTGAGGATGCCTTGACGGCATCCAGGGAATTGGAGATTACGCTGACCGGGAAGGAATGCGGGCTGGAAGAACGGGCTCCCATGTGCGGAGTCCCTTATCATGCTGTGGATTCCTACCTGTATAAACTGGTGCAGAAGGGATACAAGGTTGCCATCGCCGAGCAGATGGAGGATCCCAAGCTGGCCAAGGGGCTGGTGAAGCGGGAGGTCATCCGGGTGGTGACGCCGGGAACCATCACCAGCAGCCAGGCACTGGATGAGAGGAAAAATAATTTCCTTATGGGAATCGTGTATATAGGTGACATCTTCGGTGTTTCTATCTGTGATATTACCACAGGTGACTACCTGGTGACAGAGGTGGAAGGCGAGAGAAGCCTCCTGGATGAGATTTTTAAGTTTACACCGTCGGAGATTATCTGCAACGAGGCCTTTTATATGTCCAGCGTGGATCTGGAGGATTTGAAAAACCGTTATCACGTGGCTATTTCTTCTCTGGACAATCATTATTTTTCCGATGACTCCTGCAGAAAAGTGCTGAAGGAGCATTTCAAAGTAAACAGTTTAGACGGATTGGGCCTGGGCGATTACGATGCCGGTGTTATTGCCGCAGGGGCGGTGATGGAATATCTGTACCAGACTCAGAAGAATTCCCTGTCTCACATTGTCACCATCACACCCTATACCACAGGGCAGTTTATGGTGATCGATACTTCTACCAGAAGGAATCTGGAGCTGGTGGAGACCCTCAGGGAGAAGCAGAGAAGAGGGTCTCTTTTATGGGTGCTGGACAAGACGAAAACTGCCATGGGCGCCAGGCTTATGAGAACTTTTATTGAGCAGCCGCTGATTCACAAAGGCGAGATATTAGCCAGGCAGAATGCCATAGAAGAGCTGAATATGAGTTACATATCCAGGGACGAGCTGAGGGAGTATCTGAATCC
>CAYWRB010000485.1:0-2680 GCA_964460025.1 uncultured Hungatella sp. | reverse complement strand
TTTTTCATTTTGGTTCTTATGGTTGTTTCCAATCCGTTTCGTTTGCTGTGCCATCATCTTACCATCAGAACCGCCCAAAAGATATAGAAAAAATGCAAACTTCGTAGGCAAAAGGAAGCCAAAAAAGTTTGCATTTTTTTAAGTCAATGGGATATTTTTTAATTTTCCTGGTTTTTCTTCTTAACTTGCCCCGGAGTCATCCCCTTTTTCTTCTTGAATACCCGGATAAATGTGCTGCTGTCACGGAACCCTGCCATGGCAGCCACCTCCACCACACTGTATCCCTGTTCCAAAAACTGTTCCGCAGCAGCCAGCCGGACGGTGTTGATATATTCCAAAAGGCTTTTTCCCGTCTGTTTTTTATAAATTGACGACAAATAGGCCGGTGTCAGATCAAAATGCTGGCTGGTAATGGAAATATTTAAATCCGGATCCTGGTAATTCTCCTTAATATATTCCTGAATTTTCCTGCTGAGAGTCTGATCCTGGGAGGTTTCCTTCTGCCTCTCCAACACCTTCCGGCATATTTCCTCCGTCAGCTCCCGGAAACGCTCCTTCATCTTTCCTACCGGCATAATCTCCCCGTCCGGGAAGGTCAGCTCTCCTGCGGCCTCCCTATATTCTCCCTGGCTGGCTCCCTCAAGAAGTGTTCCTATCATTCCGTATACCAGACATCGGTATACATTGGCCGTCACCTGTTCCCGGAGATTCAAGTCAAATACCTGTTCCATGGTCTCCCATGCCAGACTGCTGTCTCCCACCTTGATCGCATTGATCGTCTTCTGTTCCAGAGCAAGAGGATACTGGTAATGGGGCTGAATATTCTTCACCTCATCATACAAAAGCAGATTGGCATCCAGAAAATGTACATACTGCTCCAGCTCCAGAGCCTGGAGATAAGACTCATGGATTCCCTCCCAGCTTGTGCAGATGGAGCCGAACAGGATGTAAACCGAAAATCCAAACGCCTCTTCCATCATCTGCTGAAGGCTCTCCGCCTGGTTTTTCAGCACATCCATATGCTCCCGTCTCTGGTCAGGCAGGCTTACAATGGCGGCCACCCTCTCCCCCAGTTCCACCATATCAATATTGAAGTAATTAAGGCACATCTCCTCAAATACATTGATAATTGCAAATTTCTGCAGGGCGTTTTCCTCAATCGATTCCGGCTTTTTCACATCTGCTTCCTGCCGTACAACAGGCGCAAGCAGCAGAACCACATGATAAGCTCCCTGAATCCGCAGTCCATACTGTTCACTTGCCTTTCCGTCACAGTAGTCCTGCAAAAGCTGATACAGATAATAGTTTTTCAGGCTTCTGCGATTCTTTTTCAGAAGCTGCTCCGCGTCCACATGCTGTTTAAAAAACTGATCCATCTGACTGTTTAGCCACTGATACTCATTGATGCCGTCCTCAATCTCCACTTTTCCGTGCTGCCGGAAATTGTCCATCAGCATCTTAATGGGATTATAATTCCGCTTTGTTATAAAATAGGAAATGAAAATCCCTACGCTTGTACAGAAAAATAATCCTGCAACTGCCATGGTACGCACCTTCCGCGCTTCCTGCGCCATCTGCCTTAAAGGCATGACGCTTAAGTATTTCCATTTTGCCGCCTCGGAAGGCAGTACGGATATGATATGTTTTTCTCCCAGGCTGTTTACGATCTGATGATTTCCCGGTTCCCAAAGCTCATACTTCCATTCGAAGGAATCGGATACTTGCTCCTCTGCGCTGACCCTGAAATCAGAATCCGTGATGATCATCACATCCATGTTCTCAGACCACTTCATATTCCGAAGCCTCTGCCTGATGGTTTCAGCATCGATTGCAATGCAGACCACGGCTGAGGAATCCTTAAAATCCGGCTTCAGAGTCGTCATGGTGAACAGAAAAATCTCTTTCTCATTGTCCAGCTTTAAGGACAGCATGTCGCCGTAGTGAAACTGTTTCATGTACTCCTGAAACTGCTCGTAGGAGACTTCCTTATTTTTATAATAGATATCATAAAACAGGCGGTCCGACATGTTGCCATTTATGCTTACCACCTTTCCTGTGTTGTTAAACACAAGGAAAACGTCTTCAATAAAATCTTCCGACATGTTGATGGAAAGACACTCCATATAAATATAGTAGAGATTCATCTGGTCCTGAGATGTGAACTGCTTCTTTACATTGGATGCCATCTGGACTCTGTCGTCCAGGGCCAGGCGGCTGGCAATCTTTCTGATGTTTTCAATCTCGTAATCCAGTTCGTTTTTTACCATAATCAGAAGATTTTTGTTCATTTCCTCCGCCTGGCTGCGGATAATGTGGAACGTGTAAAAGTAAAGCGCCATGGCCAGCAGCATCGGTATCACCAGAATCACCAGATAGGATAAGAACATTTGAAAATATACTTTTGACCTTTTCTTCACTTTTTCCTCTTTCTTGACCTGCCCCTGCGTCATTGGATTAAATTTGAGACTTTTCCTTTATTGTACCTAAAAATCTAATTTATGTAAATTTCTAATCGCAGTTTTTCCTATTCATTTTGCTTTTTTACAATTGATTTTGGGAGGGTTGTTTTATAGAATTAGGTCTGTATAGGGTCCGCCATAGGGTCCGCCCGGAGAGGGAGTGATATTGCTTTCTCCTGGGCACGCTCGCGCTACGTGAAGAGCGTAGCGGTACATAAGGC
>CAYWRB010000484.1:0-2682 GCA_964460025.1 uncultured Hungatella sp. | reverse complement strand
ACAGCAGAATAAAAACATCTTCCCCCTTGACCTCCTTCCAGAATCTGTATATAATGAGGAAGCGTGCGAAAACATGTTTTATTTTTTTGTGTGCAAAAATGATTTACAGCAACCACAGACAATATCACAGGAGGTGAAAAGAATGCCAACATTTAACCAGTTAGTTAGAAAGGGAAGACAGACATCTGTAAAGAAGTCTACTGCACCGGCATTGCAGAAGGGTTACAACTCTTTACAGAAGCGCGCTACGGATCAGTCTGCTCCGCAGAAGAGAGGCGTATGTACCGCTGTTAAGACTGCCACTCCGAAAAAGCCTAACTCCGCTCTGAGAAAGATCGCCAGAGTACGTCTTTCCAACGGCATCGAAGTAACAAGCTATATCCCGGGAGAAGGACACAACCTTCAGGAGCACAGCGTTGTTCTGATCCGTGGAGGAAGAGTAAAGGACCTGCCAGGTACCAGATATCACATCGTAAGAGGTACTTTGGATACGGCAGGTGTGGCCAACAGAATGCAGGCCCGTTCCAAGTACGGAGCAAAGAGGCCGAAAGCCAAAAAGTAATTCGTACCATTTTCGTTTCCCAGTATTTGTTAGTGCAGGAATGCTGATATTGACCTGTAGGTTGCAGGATATATTAAGTAAGAACCGTGCACGAACACATTTCTATGGAAACATGTGAGTACCGAGGAATTAACGCAGGGTAAACCTGCATGATAGTTAAGGAGGGAAGTAACGTGCCACGTAAAGGACATACTCAGAAAAGAGACGTATTGGCAGACCCGATTTACAACAATAAGGTTGTGACAAAGCTGATCAATAATATCATGCTGGACGGAAAAAAGGGTGTTGCCCAGAAGATTGTTTACGGCGCATTTGAACGTGTCGCAGAGAAGACCGGCAAAGATGCCGTAGAAGTATTTGAGGAAGCAATGAACAATATCATGCCTGTATTGGAAGTAAAGGCAAAACGTATCGGCGGCGCCACCTATCAGGTGCCAATCGAGGTAAAACCGGAGAGACGTCAGGCATTGGCGCTTCGTTGGCTGACCATGTTTTCCCGTAAAAGAGGGGAGAAGACCCAAAAGGAAAGATTGGCCAATGAAATCATGGATGCGGCAAATAATACCGGAGCTTCCGTAAAGAGAAAAGAAGATATGCACAAGATGGCAGAGGCAAACAAGGCATTTGCGCATTACAGATTTTAATTAGGAGGGACCACAATTGGCTGGAAGAGAATATCCTTTGGATAGAACCAGGAATATTGGAATTATGGCTCATATCGATGCTGGTAAGACTACCACCACGGAGCGTATCCTGTATTATACTGGCGTAAACTACAAAATCGGTGATACTCATGAAGGTACCGCTACCATGGACTGGATGGAGCAGGAGCAGGAAAGAGGCATCACCATCACTTCAGCCGCTACCACCTGTCACTGGACTCTGCAGGAGAACTGCAAGCCCAAGGCCGGCGCATTGGAGCATCGTATCAACATTATCGACACTCCCGGCCACGTTGACTTCACGGTAGAGGTGGAGCGTTCCCTTCGTGTGCTGGACGGCGCTGTCGGTGTTTTTTGTGCGAAGGGCGGTGTGGAGCCGCAGTCAGAGAACGTATGGCGTCAGGCTGACACCTACAATGTACCCCGTATGGCATTCATCAACAAGATGGATATCCTGGGTGCGAATTTCTACGGCACTGTAGACCAGATCAGAACCCGTCTGGGCAAGAATGCCATCTGCCTGCAGCTGCCTATCGGCAAGGAAGATGAATTCAAGGGAATCATCGACCTGTTTGAGATGAAAGCATATATTTACAATGACGATAAGGGGGATGACATTTCCATCGTGGACATCCCTGAGGATATGGCAGACGACGCGGAGCTTTACCGCACCGAACTGGTGGAGAAGATCTGCGAGCTGGATGACGATCTGATGATGCAGTACCTGGAAGGTGAGGAACCCTCCGTTGAGGATCTGAAGAAGGTGCTGAGAAAAGCTACCTGCGAGTGCAACGCCATTCCGGTTTGCTGTGGTACCGCGTACCGCAACAAAGGTGTTCAGAAGCTTTTGGATGCCATCATTGAGTTCATGCCTTCTCCTCTTGACATTCCGCCTATTAAGGGTGTGGATCTGGACGGCAATGAGACCGTGAGACATTCCTCAGATGAAGAGCCCTTCTCCGCTCTGGCATTTAAGATTATGACAGACCCCTTCGTGGGGAAACTGGCTTTCTTCCGCGTGTATTCCGGTACCATGAACTCCGGTTCTTATGTGCTGAATGCTACCAAGGGAAAGAAAGAGCGTGTTGGCCGTATCCTTCAGATGCATGCCAACAAGAGGCAGGAGCTTGACAAGGTTTATTCCGGAGACATCGCTGCAGCCGTTGGCTTCAAGTCTACCGGTACCGGCGATACCATCTGCGACGAGCAGCATCCCGTGATCCTGGAATCCATGGAATTCCCGGAGCCGGTTATCGATATCGCAATCGAGCCCAAGACCAAAGCCGGCCAGGGCAAGATGGGCGAGGCGCTGGCAAAGCTTGCAGAGGAGGATCCGACCTTCCGTGCATCTACAAACCCAGAGACCGGCCAGACCATTATCTCTGGCATGGGCGAGCTGCATCTGGAGATCATCGTAGACCGTCTGCTGCGTGAGTTCAATGTTGAGGCTAACGTAGG
>CAYWRB010000483.1:0-2690 GCA_964460025.1 uncultured Hungatella sp. | reverse complement strand
TGTCCTCTCCGATATAAGTTGGTTTGTCTTTATCCAAATATGCCCGAATGTTGACTATAAAATACTGTTCAGACATTTGCTTTTTTCCTTTTTGCCATAAGTGATAAGATTTCGTTGGAATCAGTTAACTGACGTCCGGGAAGTGCCCGTTTTGGTGTACGATCAGATTCTGCTTCTTCAATAGCAGCAACAAACCGTTTAACACTTTCTGGATTGGATATAACAAAATTGTGGGTGATGCTGGAAGTAGCCATGATAACACCTCCTTTAATAGTACAGTCAGCTTTTCTAAAAGTAAAGCTAACTTCCCTGATTCATTTACATTATAAGCGTTCTGTTGAGAGAAAGCAACAAATTTTTAGAAATATACAAAAGACGCGTCTCTCATTTCCCAGAACTAGTCATCCTCATCCTCTATCTGCTTATCCGCCAGATACGGGGGGGTGCTTAAGGTTTCTTTTTTATTCCGAATCAGCCGCCAGCCAATCCAGATAATCAGTGCTGCCGCTGCCAGCTGCGGAATTGCGTTGGTCCAGTAACGGATGACGGACAGGATGGCGTCGGACCATATAAACCAGTGGGAGATGGAGAAAAGAATATGGCACACATGATCCCAGATCATACTGACTCCGATCAAGATCAGAAGGCAGGCCAGAGGTTTTCGATATTTTCTCGCCAGCCCTGCCAGCTGATTCGGCTGAATGTGGAATAGATAGTCATCTTCCAGAGCATAGAATTCATCATCCGGCATGCTGTTCAGATTGTGGGTATGGAAAAAACTGTAAAACCAAAGGACCGGAAGGAAGGACATCAAAGGCTGGAACAGGGAACTAAAGACAGCCATGCCTCCAAAGAACAGGATCATGATGCTGGTGCCGGTCTTATAAAATCCCAGATACATCTCCCCGGCCCCCGGGATCAAAGAGATAAAAAAGGTTATAAATTTACTTTTCTTGTTCGTCATAGAATGATACCTCCGTTTCCCAAAACTGTTTGGAAAAATCACCGACTTTTTCCTGGAATTCCCGGATCCTTTCATAGGTTTCCATGCGGATAGGTTTGTAATCCGAATCATTTCGGGAAAGTACATACCGGTGGTGCATGTCAGGCGCGGAGAGAATAAATCCGACACAGCATGCCGCCGCCAAAGTAACTTTTAATCCATAATACCATAATGCCAGCTTTTTGGAAAGCTTATTCGATCTGGCCATCAGCCGGACATCCATCTGTGATGAACGGGCCAGAATAGAAGATTTCAGGTTGGCAGGAGCCTCTAAAAGCCCCTGACTTTCCACCAGATCTGCCAGCCGTTCGGCATAGAATTCGTTTAAAGACGCTTTTTCCAATATTTGAATCACCGGTAGACGGTTGTCGCTTAAATTATCCATTCCACAAATCCTCCTTCCTGTATAATTTCTTAAGCATGGCTTTTGCCCGGTAAATCTGAGTCTGAAGGGTTTTTAAATTCTTCCCGGTTTTCGCCGCCATCTCTCCCACTGGGATCTCATGATAAAAATAATCCAGAGCCACTTCTTTATAGGGAGATTTCAGCTGCATACAGCAATCATACAATTCCTGATGGAGTTCCCTCTCCACCACATCCTTATCAGGGGCCGGGGACGCATCCCGGCAGGAAATAAAATATTGATCCTCGGTCGGGATCTGTCTTCGGCCGGAGGCTTTTAAATAGTCCAGACATTTGTTGGTGGCGATTTTACAAAGCCATGCCCGCTCGTTTTTTCCATCAAAAGAAGCCATGTTTTTGTAAGCGGAGAGGAAGGTTTCCTGTGCCAGATCCTGCGAGTCAAAATAATCTTTTGTCAATTGGAAACAGATGGAAAAAATCAGATTTTGATAGTTGTCAATCCACTGTTCCAGTACTGCCTCAGAATTAATCTTCCTCACCTCCTCGCCTATTATTATAACGGAGCAGCAGTCATATTGTCTTCAAAAAAACAGAAATCTTGCATGAGTTGTTATTACATGCTATACTGTAGGAGAAAACCGATTGCCTTCAAAGACAGGCAGGATGTGTTACCAAAGGAGGAGGGAGCAGATTATGATGATTGAACTTGGAAAAGAAAAACGTCAAACCATACGGTTGATCTGTGAAGAAAGTGAGGAGGTACTGGTGCGCGGAGCCGCAGCGGGAACGGTAGGGCGCGTGTGGGTTCCGAAGCTGGAGAATTCCTCTTATTGTCTGGTTTTGGTAGGCGATTATGCGTATTTGGTGGGGCTTCCGCCAAGGGGAAGTCAGGCATTGGATTTAAAAAGCCAGCTGTACGAGATAGCTTCCCATGCTTATCTGATTCCCCAGAATGAACTGTCGGCGGACTGGCTGGAAGAGGAATTTTTAGGGAACCTTCGAAAGGTAAGCCGCTACGCATTAAAAAAGGATGAGCATCACTTCGATTTGGGAGTTTTAAAACAATATATCAATTCCATACCAAAAGGGATACGGATCAAACGGATGGATGATATTCTGTACCGGCAGGCCCAGAAGCATCCGTGGAGCCATAACCTGTGCATGAATTTTGAAGACGAAGCTCATTTTGCGGAAAAAGGATTTGGCTATGCCGCGGTGACAGCCAAGGAGCTGGTGGCAGGCTGTTCCGCCTGCGGAGCCGGCGAGGGTATCGTGGACGTCCAGGTAAGCACGTAATAGGAGTCTCGCAGACAGGGATTGGCTC
>CAYWRB010000482.1:0-2706 GCA_964460025.1 uncultured Hungatella sp. | reverse complement strand
GCTTTAGTCCCCCCATCCTTTGCCTGTTTCTTCTCATTCATCTTTCCAATCAGCGTCCGCACGATCAATGCAAAGGCACTGAAATAGATGATTACAGCTACGATAATATCTATGATCTCCGTAGAAAACTCAAACAGCTGCAGATAGAACCCTCCCGCTGTCAGATACGCGATAAAAATGCCTGCAAACAAAACTCCTATCGGATGGCTTAATCCCAGAAGAGCTACGGAGATTCCCGTAAATCCTTCGGATCCCAGCACATCCTTAATCTCAATATGCTTTCCGGTACCTGCCAGATACAGCAGGCCTCCGCCAAGTCCTGCAATGGCACCTGCAATCAGCATGGAGGCGATGATATTGCGCTTCTCATTGATCCCCGCATATTTTCCCGCGTCCGGGCTGTAGCCTACTGCCTGTAACTCATAACCAAAGGTAGTTTTATTTAACAGAATATAAATCAGAACCACCACCAGAATCGCTATGATGATCCCTCCGTTGACACTGGAGCCCGGAAACAGCTTATCCAGTCCCATCTTGGGAATCTGTGCCGTGGCCGCCACATTTTTGGACTCGTTGCGCATGGTGTTAAACAAGGGCTTGTAGCTCTTCACAATCCAGTTCACTGCAAAGAGACCAATATAGTTCATCATAATACAGGAGATAACCACATTCACATTAAAATATGCTTTTAACATCCCAGGAATCAGTCCCCACAGAGCTCCCATGATCACGGCGGCCAAAAGGGCCACAACCCAGTGGACTCCCCCCAGCCTGTCCCACATGATTCCTACAAACACCGCCCCAAAGCCTCCTGCCAGAAACTGCCCCGGAGTACCGATATTAAACACTCCTGTCTTGAAGGCAAAGCCCACGGATAAGCCTGTCAGAATAATAGGCGTGGCATAATAGAATACCTGCCCCACCCCTTTCATTCCATGTGTCAGGGCTCCGGTCAGGATGGTGGCAAACCCGGGAAAGGCCTGGGACGGATTACACAGAAGAAGAACCACCAGGCCTACCAAAAGCCCGATGACAATGGCAAACACGGAAGACAATGCCCCCACATAGTTTTTGTTACGGTTTCTTTTCATCTGTCCCACCTTCTTTCTTGGATCCTGCCATATAAAGGCCCAGTTCCTGTACGGTTATCTGCTTGGGATCCAGTTCCGCCACAATGTGCCCCTCGAAAATCACCAGGATCCTGTCGCTTAGATTCATTACCTCGTCTAACTCCAAAGACACCAGAAGAATGGCCGACCCGGAGTCCCTCTGCTTCACCAGCTCCTTGTGAATATACTCGATAGCCCCCACATCCAATCCTCTGGTAGGCTGCACCGCCAAAAGCAGATCGTGCTCCCTGGAGATCTCCCGAGCCACGATGACCTTCTGCTGGTTTCCTCCCGACATGCTTCTGGTAATGGTGGCTGCACCCTCTCCGCTGCGGATATCAAAATTACTGATCAGCTTGTCCGCATATTCATAAATCTTATCCTTCTTCAAAAATCCATGGCTTTGAAACTCTGGCTGGAAATACTGCTGCAGCACCGCATTGTACCCCAGATTGTAGTCCAGCACCAGCCCATATCTGTGTCTGTCCTCCGGAATGTGGGAAAGCCCATGGGTATTCTTGTAACGGATGGATTTCCTGGTCACATCCTCCCCGTTCATCCGGATGGTACCTGAACTTAAGGGCCTGAGGCCTGTAATCGCCTGTACCAGTTCCGTCTGTCCGTTGCCGTCGATTCCGGCGATACACACGATCTCTCCCCGCCGCACCTGAAAGCTGATATCAGAAACCAGTTTCTTCGTGTGTCCTTCCTGTCTGGCATCTACGGAAATATGTTCCGCTTCCAGAACCACCTCTCCCGGCTTGGCCTCTGATTTTTCCACGGTCAGATTCACCTTACGGCCCACCATCATCTCTGACATCTGGTCCTTAGAAACCGAAGCCACATCAATGGTTCCAATATATTTTCCGCGGCGCAGGACGCTGCACCGGTCCGCAACCGCCTTGATTTCGTTTAATTTGTGGGTAATAAAAAGAATGGATTTCCCCTCTGCTGTCAGATTCTTCATGATAGCCATCAGCTCATCAATCTCCTGAGGAGTCAGTACTGCCGTGGGCTCATCAAAAATCATGATCTCATTGTCACGGTACAGCATTTTCAGAATCTCCACTCTCTGCTGCATTCCTACGGTAATATCCTCAATCAGCGCATCCGGGTTAATAAACAGGTTATAGCGCCTGCTTAGCTCCATAACCTTCTCCCGGGCCTCTTCCATCTTCAGGAGTCCTTTTTCCACGGTCTCCATCCCCAGCACAATATTCTGGAGTACCGTAAAATTATGCACCAGTTTAAAATGCTGATGCACCATACCGATTCCCAGGGCATTGGCATCTAAAGGCCCTTTTATCTTCACTTCCTGTCCCTTTACCTTGATCATTCCCTCTTCCGGCTGATACAAACCAAACAAAACGCTCATAAGAGTTGACTTGCCTGCCCCATTCTCCCCTAAAAGCGCATGGATCTCTCCCTTTTTCAGCTGAATTGTAATGTCATCATTGGCGATGATCCCCGGAAATTTTTTCGTGATGTGAAGCATCTCAATTACGTAATCCATCAAAAACCCCCTTATCCTTGGAGGAGTACTCAAAAGGAGCCTCCTGATATACGTACTCCTGGGGGTTCTTCAAGTCCTGTCTGT
>CAYWRB010000481.1:0-2724 GCA_964460025.1 uncultured Hungatella sp. | reverse complement strand
AAGGAGGATATGGCGGCATGTTGAGAGAAATGTTTAAGAAGACTTACACCTTGATTGATACAAAATACAAGGGACAGCCAAAACAGGAGCCTAACATTCCCAAGGGGCTTTGGCGCAAGTGTAGAAAATGTGGTCAGACCGTGTACGGGGAGGATGTAAAAAATAATTTTTATATCTGCCCAAAGTGCAGCGGATATTTTCGGGTTCACGCCTATCGGAGAATTGAGCTGACTGCAGATTCGGGCACCTTTGAGGAATGGAATCAGGAGATGGAGTTTGCCAATCCTCTGAATTTTCCGGAATATGAAGAGAAGGTGGCGGCGGCCAGGGAGAAAACAAGGCTGAATGAAGCCGTTGTGACGGGAAAATGCCGGATAAACGGGCAGTGGACAGCCTTGGGAGTGTGTGATGCCAGATTTCTCATGAGCAGCATGGGACATGTGGTGGGAGAGAAGATAACGCGGATGGTGGAGCGGGCCACCAGGGAAAAGCTGCCGGTGGTTTTATTTGCCTGCTCCGGCGGAGCCAGAATGCAGGAAGGATGTGTATCTCTGATGCAGATGGCGAAAACCAGCGGAGCCCTGAAAAGACACCATGAAGCAGGGCAGCTGTTTGTGAGCGTTCTGACAGACCCTACCACCGGAGGCGTGACGGCAAGCTTTGCCATGCTGGGGGATATTATTCTGGCGGAGCCGGGAGCGCTTATCGGATTTGCAGGCCCCAGGGTGATACAGCAGACCATCGGACAGAAGCTGCCTGCAGGGTTTCAGAGGGCGGAGTTTTTGCTGGAACATGGGTTTGTAGACAAGATTGTGAACCGGGAAGAGATGAAAGAGGTTCTGGGAAAGATTTTGGAGCTTCATCATGGACAGAATGAGAAGACAGAACAGTTTTTGGACAGATTCGGCCATAGCCAGGCGGAAGGCGGTTTGTGCGGGAAGAATGACGGAAAATCCGAGGATGCGGAATCTAACCTTAAAAAGTCAAAGGGAAGGGCCTGGGACCATGTACTGTTATCAAGAAGGGCGGACCGTTTGACTGCCCTGGATTATATTCAGACGATTTTCGATGATTTTATGGAATTTCATGGAGACCGGTATTACGGAGATGACGGAGCTGTTGTGGGAGGTATCGCAACGTTTTACGGAATCCCTGTAACGGTTATCGGGCAGCAGAAGGGGAAGAATACCAAGGACAATATAAAGAGGAATTTCGGAATGCCGTTGCCGGAAGGATACCGCAAGGCTCTGCGTCTGATGAAACAGGCAGAGGATTTTAAGCGGCCGGTTATCTGTTTTGTGGATACACCGGGGGCGTTTTGTGGAATCGAGGCGGAGGAACGGGGACAGGGAGAGGCTATTGCCCGCAATCTGTTTCAGATGTCTGATTTGAAGGTGCCGGTGCTTTCCATTATCATCGGAGAAGGCGGAAGCGGCGGGGCACTTGCCATGGCAGTGGCCAATGAGGTGTGGATGCTGGAGCATGGAGTTTATTCCGTATTGTCGCCGGAGGGATTTGCATCGATTCTGTGGAAGGACAGAAAAAAGGCAGACCAGGCGGCAGAGGTAATGAAGATGACGGCAGAGGATTTGATGAAGCTTCATGTGATTGATGATATTATTCCTGAGCTGATACCGGCCTGTGAGGACGTGATTGAGGAAATCGGGGAGGAAATCAGAAACCGGATTTTTAAGTTTTTAGCTAAATATGGGACTATGACAGAGGAAGAGATTACAGGACAGAGGTATGAGCGGTTTCGGAGAATTTAGGAGGCATCACGAGAATGACGGAACAGAAGATTTCGGAGCATATTGACAACAGGCCCCTGGTAATAGGAAATCTTGTGGTAGAGAGGCCTGTTATTCAGGGCGGTATGGGAGTGGGAATCAGTCTCTCTTCATTGGCTGGCGCTGTGGCAAAGGAAGGCGGCATGGGAATTATCTCAACCGCACAGATTGGATTTAGAGAACCGGATTTTAAGTCCCATCAGCTGGAAGCCAATTTGAGGACCATCGGGACGGAACTTAGGAAAGCCAGGGAGATTGCTCCCGGAGGCGTCTTAGGATTCAACATTATGGTGGCAACCAGGCAGTATGGTCTTTATGTGAAAGAGGCGGTGAAAGCAGGGGCGGATGTGATTATATCCGGGGCAGGACTTCCCGTAGATTTGCCTAAGTATGCGGCGGAGGCAGGAGGGGAAGAGACGAAGCTGGCCCCCATTGTCTCCTCAGTCAAAGCCGCTTCCATTATCTGTAAGATGTGGGACAGAAAATACCACAGGCTGCCGGATTTTATTGTCATTGAAGGGCCTCTGGCCGGAGGACACCTGGGATTTTCCAGAGAACAGCTGGCAGAATTGGGTGCGGATTCGGAGGATGTGGATAAGACTTTTAAAAAGGACAGTTATGAGGAAGAGGTTAAGAATATTATCCGCTTCATCAATCAGTTGGGGGAGACATGTGGTAAGAATATTCCTGTGGTAACTGCAGGAGGCATCTATACTCATGAAGATGTACTTCATCAGCTGGAACTGGGGGCAGCAGGAGTTCAGGTCGCTACCCGATTTGTCACCACGGAGGAATGTGATGCGGCAGATGAGTATAAGCAGGCATATATTGATGCAAAAAAAGAGGATATTGTCATTACGAAAAGTCCGGTGGGAATGCCGGGGAGGGCTATTAAAAATGCATTTTTGGAAAGAATCCGGAGAGAGCGGCTTGCGCC
>CAYWRB010000480.1:0-2731 GCA_964460025.1 uncultured Hungatella sp. | reverse complement strand
GGATAGCAAAGCGGATTATTGTATGGACCTTTATGTGGATTCCGGTCCTGAATTTCGGGTTGGCTCTGTATGTGAAGGGCCTGTCGAAACAGGAAATCGACCACTCTCTGCATAAAATCCGGCTGGATCAGGTTCGGGTGGAAAGGCAGATCTGCCGCACCCGTTATCCTTTGCTGCTGGTACACGGTGTTGGTTTTCGGGATTTTCACTATTTTAACTATTGGGGAAGGATTCCCAGAGAGCTGGTCCGCAATGGGGCGAAGGTTTACTATGGGCACCAGGAAGCCTGGGGGACCATTGAAGATAACGGACAGATATTAAAAGATAAAATCAAAGAGATTTTGGAGGAGACAGGGTGTGAGAAGGTAAATATCATTGCCCACTCCAAAGGCGGGCTGGATGCCAGATATATGATTGGGTATTTTCACATGGCTCCTTATGTGGCTTCTCTCACCACCATCAACACACCTCACCGTGGTTCCAGACTGGTGGATTTTCTGGAAAAGCTGCCGGACGGAATTTACAGAACGGTCTGCAACATGATTGACCGGTATTTTGGCAGGATGGGGGACAAAAATCCTCATGCCTATGTGGCCAGCCGCCAGCTGTCAGAGGCTTTTGCCAAGGAGTTTAACGAGAAATATCCGGATGAGGAGGGGATTTATTATCAGAGTTATGCCAGTCTGATGAAGCACGGGTTCAGCAGCAAGCTTCTGTGTGTTCCCTACTGGATTTTAAAGGCTCTGGATGCCCCAAATGACGGTCTGGTGACGGTGGAATCTGCTGCCTGGGCTAATTTTCAGGGGGTGGTGACTAACCGGTATCTGCGCGGGATTTCCCACGGGGATATGATTGATTTAACCAGGGAAGATTACAGAGGATTTCATGTGCTGGAATTTTACATACAGCTGGTGACGAATTTGAAGGAATTGGGATTTTGATGCGAATGTTTAGGGAGGAATTGCAGGAATCATGGGGACCTGGAACAGCCGGGGGCTTAGAGGCTCCACATTGGAGGATATGATTAACCACAGCAATGAGATCTACCGGGAGAGGAAGCTGGCGCTGATCCAGAAGATTCCCACGCCTATCACGCCCATTACCATTGAGAAGGAGAGCCGCCACATTACCCTGGCTTATTTTGACCAGAAGAGTACGGTAGACTATATCGGGGCGGTGCAGGGGATTCCGGTGTGTTTTGATGCCAAGGAATGCGCGGTAAAGACCTTTCCCCTCCAGAATGTGCATGAGCATCAGGTGCGGTTTATGAAGGAATTTGAGGAGCAGGGGGGGATTGCGTTTATCATTCTCCACTGGACGGCACTGGACGAGATTTATTATATTCCCTTTGATGAGCTTTTCGGGTTCTGGAAAAGGATGCAGGACGGAGGAAGGAAAAGTTTTACCTATGATGAGATTGACCGCTCCTGGCAGATCGGACGGAAAAGGGATGTGCTGGTTCACTATCTGGAGATGATACAAAAGGATCTGGAGCGGAGATAGGGAAGAAAATGATCTGGAGAAGAGGAAGGATGCGTTATAAAAATATCGTTCTTTCCTGAGAATTTGATTGCTTATCAAAGAACCGGAGGGCGGAGAAAGAGGCCGGAATGTCTTGAAAAATGGGGTTTGTGCATATTGACTGAACCGGTATGGAGAAAATGGAGGGGTTGTGCAGAAAGTTGAAGAAATTATAAAAAATGTTAAAAAAATAACAATACCATCATGAAAAAGCACAAAAAAGTAAAGAAAATATTGAAAAAAGTATTGTAAAATAACAATAACTATGGTACACTCTATCCAATGGAATACTCGCAGACAACGAAGAAAGAGCAGGAGAGAGCAGATGTCGTGTTTTGAACTAGTATAACAGTTGAAGTACGATTCTGTTCTTTTTTATTTCGAAAAGGAGGAAGTTATTTGTGAAGAGAAAAAGTTTCTTTCGGGTGGTAGAACCATACTTGTATCTGGCTCCGGCCATGATTTTCTTTGTACTGTTTTTGTTTTGGCCGTTTTTTAAGACGATTCGGCTCAGCTTTGCCATGACGACGCCTTTGGGGGAGGTAGCGTCTAACGTAGGTATCAGCAATTACGTTTCTATTTTTACATCCCAGAAATTCTTAAACAGCTTGTTTGTTACATTTAAGTATGCGATTATGACAGTGGTATTTTCTATCGCCTTTGGTTTTATTCTTGCGATTGTCAGCAGTGAGGACATTAAGGGAACCAATTTCTTCCGTACCGTCTTTGCTCTTCCTATGGCGATTTCCGCGGCAGCGGCGTCCGTTGTATTCATGTTTATCTTCCACAGCAGCATGGGAATTCTGAATAAGGTTCTGGGAACCAACATCGGATGGCTGACGGATCCCAAATACGCGCTGATTGCGGTTACTCTCGTAACGGTCTGGATGAATATCGGCCTGAATTTCATCTACGTCACTGCGGCTCTTCAGAGTGTTCCTATGGATTTGTATGAAAGCGCATCCCTGGAGGGTGCCGGATTTTTTGATAAACACCGCCATATTACGATTCCCTGTATCTCGCCTACGTTGTTCTTCCTTTTGATTATCAATGTTATCAACGCGGTGCAGGCATATGCACAGGTAAAGATGATGACACAGGGCGGACCTGCCAACAGCACGAACGTTATCGTGTATGAGATTTATCAGGAAGCGTTTATGAACAGCCGGTTTGGTATGGCCTGTGCGGAGTCCATGATTCTGTTTGCAAT
>CAYWRB010000479.1:0-2732 GCA_964460025.1 uncultured Hungatella sp. | reverse complement strand
AGGGCCCACCGCCTGGCCCGTGGGGTCCGCCGCCCGGCCGCCCGCCTCAGGGCCCGTCGCCTGGCCCGTGGGGTCCACCGCCCGGCCGTCCGCCTCTGGGACCGCCTCACGGCCCATGGATGCCTGGTCCGGGCAGAAAATCAGGATGGCTGCAGGATATCGTCCAAGTACTATTGACAAACGAAATACAGAACCGCCGCTGCAGGACAGGGCGCTGTTAATTAATTTTAATTTTAGAAAAGATTAAGTTGTAGTTTTTTCGGTTACCCTTTACAATATATGGAAAGAAAAAGTGGTAAAGGAAATACATTATGAGTAAAACATTTAAAAAGATTACCATACTGGCAATCGTTTTCATGATGGCCGTAGGTATTTATATTATAATGACTTTGAGGAATATGAATGAACTGCAGACCGTATATACTACCTTAAAGGCCCCCACTCTTCCGGTGGTATATACGGATCTGTTTGGGACAGAAAGAAACCGTCTGATTGCATACCGGCAGGCCATGGATTCCGATGTGGCTCGGGAGACATTGACAATCCTTCCACAGGACAGACAGCTGAAAGTATATTGGCAGGGATATGGGGTGAATCCCGTGAAAATTAACTACGAAATCCGCAGCCTGGACCAGGAGCAGTTGGTAGAGAAAGCAGAGCTTGAGTCCTGGGACACCAAAGACGGTGAAAATATGGTGATTTTGCCGATTCAGAATCTGATGCTGACCGGAAAAGAGTATCTTCTTCACCTTACGTTGGAGACAGAGCAGCACGGAATCGTTCACTACTACACCAGATTATTGTCTCCGGAAAATGATTACGGACAGGCCATGGCGGAGCTGGCGAGAAACTTCTCTACCAAAACTCTTTCCGAAAATCAGGCGACAGAGTTAGTGACTTACCTTGAGACAACGGACACGGCGGATAATTCCTCCCTGGGAAATGTGACTATCAAATCCAGTTTTTCCCAGCTGACCTGGGCAGGTCTTAATATGGAATTGGTTGGAAGCATGCAGGTCAATATGAGGGAACTGGATGGAATCATGGGACAAGTCCAGGTCAGCTACCAGGTCCGCAGGATTGCCGAGAACGGTGAGGAAGAGTTGTATGATGTAGAAGATTATTATACCATGAAGTGGAGCGAAAAAAGGATCTATCTCATGGACTTTAATCGTGTCACCAATCAGGTATTTTCCGGGCGCACCGAATTGTTTTCCGGAAGAAGAATTCTGCTTGGAATCGGCAATGATGATACGGTTTCACTGGTTAAAAGCAGCAGCGGCCGCTTCCGGGCCTTTGTATACAACCGTGATCTTTGGTGCTATGATCAACAGGAAAACCGGGCTGTCAGGATATTTTCTTTTAGAGACAGCACCGATGACAGCGGGCGAAGCGCACTGGGACACCACGGGATCAAGATCTTATCCGTGGAAGACAGTGGAGATGTGGAATTTCTTGTGTACGGATATATGAACCGTGGGAACCATGAGGGATTCCATGGGATCGGCCTTTACGGATATTCCGGCGACGGCAATGTAGGCGAACGTCTGTTTATACCCTCATCCAAATCCTTTGACAGGATAAAGCAGGACGTGGAGACCTTAAGCTATTATAATGAAAATGGCATGCTTTATCTGTATCAGGATTCAGGCGTACTGGGAATTGATTTACACAGTAAGGAATACGTTGTGGTGGCTGACAATCTGACAGACGGCAGCTTTGTTATAAGTGAAGACAAGTCCCGTCTAGCCTGGCAGGAGACCTACGGCGTGGATGGTTCTGATACCATTCATGTGTTTAATATGTCTACAGGAAGCAAACAGGAGATCAAGACCCAGGACGGTTCCATTTTAAGAATCCTGGGATTTGTACAGAGAGATTTGGTATATGGCCTGGCCCATCCGGACGATATGTGGGTGTTGAATGGGAGAAATGAAGAGATGCCGATGTATGCCTTGGAGATTATAGATGAAGAGCTGGAGATTCAGACCAGATATGAAAGAGACGGTTACCATCTTGCCAATGCATTTGTGGAAGACGCCAGGATTCATGTGGACCGTCTGGTAAGATTGGGAGACCATCAGTATGCATATCACGACAGTGACACCATTGTCTGTAATGAGCCGTCAGACGAAAACTACATGGACGGAATCGGCTGGTACGCATCCGAAATACGCAGAAAGCTGTATTTCATCCAGCTGGATCAGGAGATTAAAAGCGGCAGTGCGGTAAAAGTCACCATGTCCAAGGAATTGACTTATGACCAATCGGAAGAGATGCGTCTGGAGGCCAGAATCCAGAATCCGGGTATGGTTTTTTATGCCTACGGCCGGGGAAAGCTTCAGGGAGTTTATACAAGCTTTACCGATGCCGTGCAGGCTGCCTATGAGTTTATGGGATTTGTGACTGATAGGGGCCAGAGGATTCTGTGGGACCGTGTGGACCGGGACAGCATAAGGAACATCCGGGAGCCACTGTCCGCATCTGGCGAACTGCTGATGAACATTGAAGGGTTGGAGAAGGGGAAACAGATCGGAGAAGATCTTTTTATCCTGGATGCCAGAGGATGTATGCTGAATCAGATCCTATATTTCATTGGCCAGGGCATTCCGGTGGGTGCTTATGCGGACAGTGACAATTATCTGCTTCTAAGCGGATATGATCAATATAATGTGACAATATACAATCCACAGACCGGAGAGTCAGGCAAAATGGGGCTCAATGATGCAAAT
>CAYWRB010000478.1:2284-2735 GCA_964460025.1 uncultured Hungatella sp. | reverse complement strand
CTTTAACAGGTCATTGATAATCATGCGAAGTAAAATGGTTTCTTCCAGATTCTCAGATGAAGCAGGTTCAAAACCTTTGCCATCTTCTGAAGATACATGAATGATAGTCCAGCTGTTATCAGTGATGGATTTAATTACATCGATGATGGCAGCGATGCTGAGATGTGCAGAAAAGTATTCAAGCTTATCTTCCGGGCTATGCGTCAGGAGCAGTATTATAAGATGATGATGAATATTGAAGATGAGGTATCCATCAATGAGTGATAAGGAAGAAGTGCGAAAATTCAAAAATAATGAAGAGACAGGTATTAGGAATATTCTCAGAAGAGATTTATAAGAGTCTCCGAGAGGCAAAGTAAGGTGGTGATTGATTATGTTTGACAAGTTTAGGCTAAAAGAAGCAGTTGCCGAATATAAGAAGCGTTTTGTGCAGACACAATGGCCTGATGAA
>CAYWRB010000478.1:0-2274 GCA_964460025.1 uncultured Hungatella sp. | reverse complement strand
GTTAATTGGAATGTGAATTCTGATGACTTTGCTCAGATGCTTACCAAGTCACTGTCTCAGACCGCAAACTTGCTTGCGTCCGTGAACTATTTTCCAGCACGAATGATTATCAAGTTCGCTGAAATCGCACAGGAAGAAGTTCGGGCTATGTTCATAGAGCTTTTTGATGAAAGCAAGGATGTGTATGAACGTATCGACAGCTTTAAGCAGAATTCTAATATTCTTTTAGAGAAATACGGTAACGGTGCTGCTCAGCATTATCAGTATGAAAATACTATCTGTACATATCTGTGGCTTAGATATCCGGATAAGTATTACATCTATAAGCTGAGTGATATAAAAGAGGTTTCAAGTAAACTGGAAAGCGACTATCTATTTAAAAAGGGAGCATATGTGGATAATATCCGCAACTTCTTGGTGTTCTATAATGAGATATGTGCAGAGTTACAGCAGGATGATGAACTGAAGAATCTTCTTGCATCACAAATTACTGGAACCTGTTATCCGGATCCGGAGCTGAGAACACTTACCATGGATGTTGGATTCTTCATCAGCAGATATTACAAGAAAGATCAAGACGCTCCATTAGGAGATGACTGGTGGCCTACAGATTACACACCAGCTCTTTCTGTAGATGAATGGGAAGCTCTGTTAAATGATGGTGAAGTGTTTACTGAGAGCAGCCTTGAAATCATGAAGAGAATAATGGATTACGGTGGAAAGGCAACCTGCACACAGCTGTCCATCAAATATGGTGAGAGTAAGAATTTCTACAATGCCGGATCATCTGCTCTTGCGAGACGTGTAGTACAGAAAACAGGTTGTCCTGTTATGCCACGAGATGAAGATAGTAGCCGTTGGTGGCCTGTTCTGTATGTTGGTAAGAATGCTAAGAAGGATGAAGAGGGAGCTTATGTATGGAAGTTCAGAGATGAGCTTGCAGAGGCGTTAAAAAGAATCGATTTATCTCAGGTTAAACTTTATGCAAATCTCACACCGTCATTTTGGAAAATCAGTCATGGAAACGACTGCATCAATGATAATGAAGCAAATGCATTTGAAAAGCGTAAGGTGATTGTGGTTCATAAAGACACAGCTGCAAAGGCAAGAGCAAAGGTTACTCAGGGCGAAGCCTTTATGACAAGCATGAAGAAGGGAGACTTCTTCTATTTGTGCCGCGGCAACAGTATTCGCTTACTTGGAAGAATAGATTCGGATGAGGTTGAGGAAAATCCAGAGAAGCAGGATGGCTGGTGCGAACGTAGCTATACGGTTATTGCGGAATCAAAGGATAAATCTCCATACACGGGTGAGAAGAAGTGGTGGACACCGAATGACAATTCTACCTGTATTCAGGTTCCGACAGGCGAAAAGGACCAGTTTGATGATCTTATTTTAAGACCATACTTTGATCTTTCAACAGAAGAACTACTTAAGAATGATACTTCTGGCATCCATTATTGGTTCTTAAATGCCAATCCTAAGATGTGGAGTATGTCGAGCAAGCCTGTTGGAGAAGTGCAGGATTATACTCTGTACAACGATAATGGTAATAAACGACGCGTATTCCAGAACTTCCTGGATGCAAAAGCTGGAGACATGGTAATCGGCTACGAATCAACACCTGTTAAGCAGATTGTGGCAATTATGAGAATAAGTGCTGAGCAGGACGGAGAGAAAATATACTTTGAGAAACTGGAAGGTCTTTCATCGCCTATAGATTTTGCAACACTTAAGGCATGCTCTGAACTTGAAAAGATGGAATACTTTGGTATGCAGCAAGGTAGTCTCTTCAAGCTTACAAAGGGTGAATACGAATTTATCCTTGATATGATTAGAGAGGAAAACCCAGCCCCGTCTGCAGCTAAAGGTAAGGATAAGTATGATAAAGAAAAATTCTTAAGTGAAGTATATATGACTGAGTCAAAATATGACCGCTTGGTTGCAGTGCTTCAGAAAAAGAAAAACATCATCCTCCAAGGAGCTCCCGGTGTCGGAAAAACTTTTGCAGCAAAGCGTCTGGCTTACTCAATTATGGGCGAGGAAGACGATGATCGGGTGGAGTTTGTACAGTTCCATCAGAATTATTCATATGAAGATTTCATGATGGGATATAAACCGGTAGAAGATGGATTTGAACTGAAATACGGTATTTTCTATCGCTTCTGTCAGACGGCTGCGAATTACCCGGATAAGGAATTCTTCTTCATCATCGATGAGATTAACCGAGGAAACATGAGTAAAATCTTTGGTGAGCTTCTGATGCTGATCGAG
>CAYWRB010000477.1:0-2741 GCA_964460025.1 uncultured Hungatella sp. | reverse complement strand
GTTGGCTGTGTATTTCGCCTCCACTAACAGCGTTCCTGAATTGTTTGCTTAGGGATATGTGTCCCTCCGCAAACGCTGTTTATCGGCTGGCCTAAGGTGCGAAAAGCGAAAAGCGAGGGGCGGAAGCTGGTTTGGAGCTGGGGGAGGATACCTGCCGCATGGGGGGAGATAGTAAGAAAACCGGTGAATTCAACATTTGCTATTTCCGCAAAGCAGTACTAGTGCCGGCAACCCAAGGCTTTTAACTGGACCGCGGAAGCGACAGCTCTAAAACGAGTTTTCCTCCGTTTGCATTTGCAGGAGACTTAGGAAGTCTTAGCTGTTAGGAATCTGCGTTATGGGCCAAAATCCGCATGTCTGAGCGAAGCGAGTTCGGATTTTGGCCCATGTTTTTAGCAGATTTCTAACAGCTTAGAGTTCCTGGCTCCGAAACCCGCAAACGGAGGAAAACTCATTTTAGAGCGTACCCTCCGGAGCAAAATCCCCCACATGGCTTATTTTAGAGCGTACCCTCCGGAACAAATTCCCCCACATGGCTCATTTTAGAGCGTACCCTCCGGAACAAATTCCCTCACAGCAAAAAATAGGAAATACATTTCGGTGTCACAGCAGGGGATATTGAGCGGGGGATGATAATGGATTGTATGAGGAGACAAATCATATGCAGGATAAAAAACGTTTTGTATCAGAAGTAAGGAATCACTTGACAGATACCATCATCCCATTTTGGGAGAGGCTTGAGGACAGGGAGTACGGGGGGTTTTATGGGTATATGGGATATGACCTTCAGGTGGATAAAAAAGCAGTGAAGGGATGTATCTTAAACAGCCGTATTTTATGGTTCTTTTCCAATGCATATCTGGTGCTTGGGGAGGAGCATCTGCTTCGGGCGGCGGAGCATGCGTGGGAGTTTTTGAAGGAATTTTGTGTGGATAAGAAGGAGGGCGGTGTCTTCTGGTCCGTGACTTATGACGGGAGGCCGGAGGATACGACGAAACATACTTATAATCAGGCTTTTGCCATTTATGCCCTGTCTTCATTTTATGACGCGTCGAAAAATCAGGATGCCCTTAAACTGGCGGAGAAGCTGTATAAGATGATAGAGGGGAAATGCAGGGATGAGTATGGGTATATGGAGGCGTTTGACCGTGAGTTCCGGCCGGAGGAAAATGATAAGCTGTCGGAGAACGGGGTTATGGCGGAAAAGACCATGAATACTTTGCTTCATGTGATGGAGGCTTATACGGAGCTTTACCGGGTTACGGGAAACGGGGATGTGGCGGAATGTCTGAAGAAGATTTTGAAACAGATTGAAGGGAACATATTTAACCGGCGGCTGGGAAGACAGGAAGTGTTCTTTGACAGGGAATGGAATTCTTTGATTGATTTGTATTCCTATGGACATGATATTGAGACGGCTTGGCTGACGGACCGGACACTGGAAATTCTGGGGGACGAGGAGTGCCGGAATCTGTTGGGGCCTGTTACCAGGATGATTACGAAAAATATTTATGACAGGGCCTACAAGAATCATTCACTGGCTAATGAGGCGGAAAACGGAGTGGTGGATACTACCAGGGTGTGGTGGGTTCAGGCGGAAGCTGTAGTTGGATTTTTGAATGGGTATGAGAAGGATACGGGAAGAGAAGAGTATCTGCAGGCGGCTATGGATGTGTGGAAATATATCTGCGAGTATTTGTTGGATAAGAGGGACAACTCGGAGTGGTTCTGGTGTGTCAGTGAGGATGGGAAGCCGGTAGAGAAGCCTATTGTGGAACCGTGGAAGTGCCCATACCATAACGGCAGAATGTGTCTTGAGGTGATAAGGAGGAACGCCTTGTGAGGATTTGCCTCACAACTGGAATGCGTTCCGACGACGTGGCAGGTGACGCGGAGCGGCGCGCGCCGAAACCGATAATACAAGGAGGTTGGAGGATGCTTCATAAACAGTATTATGTGGAACAGGCCAAGGTAGAGAAGCTGGTGGCCAGAAAAAATCAGAAGAGCGATTTTTATAATGGAATTTATGACAGGTATGAATATCCGGTGCTGACCAGGGAGTTTGCACCGGTTCATTGGAGATATGATTTGAATGAAGAGACCAATCCGTATTTTATGGAGAGGCTGGGGATTAATGCGGTGATGAATTCCGGTGCTATTGAGTTAGACGGGAAATATTATCTGGTTGTGCGTGTGGAAGGGAATGACAGAAAATCCTTTTTTGCGGTGGCGGAAAGTGATACGGGTATTGATGGATTTCATTTTTGGGATTATCCGGTGGTTCTGCCGGATACCTGCCCGGAAGAGACCAATGTATATGACATGCGGTTGACGAAGCATGAGGACGGCTGGATTTATGGGGTGTTTTGCTCGGAAAGCAAGGATAGGGAGAATCCGGATTTGTCTGCGGCGGTTGCAGAGGCGGGCATTGTGCGGACAAAGGATTTAAAGGTGTGGGAACGGCTGGATAACCTGAAGACACTGCGGTCGCCGCAGCAGAGGAATGTGGTGCTTCACCCGGAGTTTGTGGAGGGGAAATATGCCTTCTATACCAGGCCTATGGATGGTTTTATTGAAACCGGAAGCGGCGGGGGAATCGGGTTCGGACTGTGTGAGGATATTGCCCATGGGGTGATTGATGAGGAGATGATTATCAGTAGAAGAATCTACCATACTCTTACGGAGGCGAAGAACGGAGCAGGGGCTCCGCCCATAAAAGGGGAAAAATGCTGGATTCATAT
>CAYWRB010000476.1:0-2745 GCA_964460025.1 uncultured Hungatella sp. | reverse complement strand
CAAAGTGTGTCAGGTCAATCCCTCTGGTCTCCACATCGGCGCCTCCACGCATTCGGCCTTGCCCCAGGTATAGGAAAGCCCTTCCTTTTTTCCATCCTTTCCAGAAGTCTGACCAAAGTAGTCAACCAGCGCAAGCATTTCCGTTGTGGCAAGGTTGATACTGAACTGTCCGCTTCTCTGAACATTCTGCCTGGTCTTTTTCGTGCCATACATACTGATAATGATAAGATAATCATAGTCCTTCTCACAGGTTTTGCTCACCCATGTGATAGGGGCAAAATCCGGCGTGCCATCCTCATTGTAGGTACCAATAATAAAGGTTGGCTGTACGATCATCTCATGACGGGTTCCGATAGATTTTCTTTTCATCTTAAAACTCTGCTCCTTTCTTCTCAGTGACAGTTCGCCTTTTCAGACCCCATTTTAATTCACACTGACATTTTCCATCTTCAGCCTGAAAATCACAAAATACATCTCATCCTGATCCACATACTCCTGCCTGATCATAGGATATAAATCCAGCATTGCCTCCCTGATCTTTAAAGAGTTTTCCACCTCCACACGGCCACTGATCCGAATCCATTTACGGGTATATAAATTGTAGCTTGCCAGCTCCACCTGAGGGTTGCCTGTCAAATCCATATACACATTTTTTCGCTTGTCCGTCACCAGAAACAACGCCTTCTCATCCGAATAGAGCATTCCCATAGGCCGTAGTCTTGGCCTGTCATCAACGCATGTTGCCAGGAAAAAATATCCGCATTCGCGGATGAACTGAACACAATCCCCTGCGGACAACTCCCTGTATTTTTCAACCATCAGCCGGTCTTCCTCAAGTTCGTCGTTTAACAGAAAATCAATGCTGCATTCCAACAGCTTACCTAATTTGATAAGCTTTTCCGTCTCCGGGAAAGCCATATCCATCTCCCAGCGAGAGACCGACTGTCTGGAAACCTTTAAAATTTCCGCCAGCCTCTCCTGCGTGATTCCCTTCCTTTTGCGCAAAGCCGCCAGCTTTTCTCCTGTGGTCATGCGGGCCATCTTCCTTCCTGTTCTCAAGTTTTGCAAATGTCTGTTATTCTGTCACCATCTATGATCTGCTACTATTGTAATTCCTGACGTTCAAAATGAGAAGTCCTTTGTGATTGCGCTTTGTAAACTTCAAGGTGCGCAATTGGCATGAATGATAAAATACCTATGATATTGCACGGTCTATGGAAAAATGTCAAAGCCCGCTCTTCTGGCATTTATTCCAGGCTGTAGATAGTTCGTCGGCCGTACATCCAGTAACCCTTCTTATGAATTCCCTGTCCAGCCCCTCGTGAAACAGATTAGTGATAATAGAAATTCTCTCTTCCATTTTTCCTTCATCTCTTCCTTGTCTTACATATTGATCAAACAATTCACACATGGTAATCTCATCCTCCTCCCTGATTCCTTGATCTTCCATCCACTGTTCAATATCTTCCGTAACCGTCTCTCCTGAAAGTATCTTAATCATTTTGATCAAAGCCGCCTTATGCACAACCTTTCTGTCTGAGCGGTAATTATTTCCTTCCGCAAGGAAATCCACTACGATCCGCATATCGCTCCGGAACAGCTTTCGCGTTTCTTCCGGCAAATATCTCATCTCAAAAACATGAAGTTTTAGCTCATCAATAAATTCCCACGTTCTCTCGGGAAGCTTCTGTTTCCTGAATAAACTATGAAGGTCACGTTTTCCTCTCCATCTGGACTTTCCCCAATAGAGTACTAACTCAACCACCGGAAACACCTCTGACATTTTATTCTTATATTGTTCCCGGTATATACCGCCTGTATATCCTGCTTTCCGAAGCAGCATCTTTCCATCCATCCTGCTCTGGTTGGCAATCAGGTACATAATGCTTATCTTCCCGTCTTCCACGTGATATTTGCACAAATCCTCATACTGGCTCCGCAGCTTCTCCCGCCCCTGATAAACAGTTTCCGTGGGGCCTGCTAAAAGCTTCTTCGCATCAACTAGGACCTCTCCCTGGTACAGAAGTACATTAATCACATCTTCCGCAATATCCGGGAACGCTACAAAATCCTTTTCGACTGTATCTTTCTTTTCCACGTTCTTTCGCATTTGCTCTCCTCTCATTCACCGGGCGGAAGCTTCTTCCCATGGAAAAGATCTCTGTACACTCCCTGCCCTGTTTCGTTTTTAATTGGTAATAAAGCAAGGAATCTAATTCAGACTGTTACTCCCTTTGAATGGGATACAGATAAAAAACAACAGGCGCCACACTTCGCAGGCTGTCCCTGTGTTACTTAGATGTTAGAACGGATTTCCGTTAGAATTTCTATGCTTTAACTTATTTTAGCAAATTTAAAAACATTCTGTCAATGGCAAACGATAATTTTTCGCTGCGGAAGTATCGTCTGATGCCTAATTTTAGCCCTACACTTTTTACCAGTCCGCATACTTACAAAAGAGCTTCTTTTTGAAGGCAGCATTTTCCAAAAGCGGAACTGATTCCTTGATCTCCCATCCACTGTTCAATATCTTCCGTAACCGTCTCTCCAGCAGCGGTTTTTTCTTAACATAAGGGCAGTTCGCGAAGCGTGCTGCCCGTTGTTTTCTGCCGCTGGGCAGATGCTATTGACTTATTTTCCACGCTGACCATAACTTATCCGGGCAGCGGTGTAATAGATGCCATAGAGCAACAGGAATAAAACCAACGCGATAACCAAAGACTGGCCGATCCAGAAAATATCAGG
>CAYWRB010000475.1:0-2747 GCA_964460025.1 uncultured Hungatella sp. | reverse complement strand
AGGAAGCGGCAGGAGAGCTGTGTCAAAAACTTCTGTCTCCCTGGCTGGGAGAAGCAAAGGAGGAAAAGCTTGCCTATCTGGCCGAAAAGTACCGGAAAAAGGTCAGGAAAACCCGGCCGATAAAGCTTTTGGAGGAATGGACCGAGGAGATATCCTTTGACAATGAGGAGGCCATGAAGAAGCTGATGGACATGTCCGTGCTTTACCCTTCCATGGAAGCCTTTCTCAATACCCTTACCTTCGGTGAGGAGGGAGACGTGAAAAGGAGCGGGAGCAGAAAGTTTTCGGCGGATGCAGTAACTTTGATGACTTTGCACGGCTCTAAAGGACTGGAATTTCCCCTGGTATTTCTCTGTGGGATGGATAAGGGAAGACTGCCCCTGGAATTTGGAGGCAGAGATCAGATGGCTTTAGCCCAGGTGATAGAGGAAGAGAGACGTCTGTGCTATGTGGGTATGACCAGAGCCAAAGAGGAACTCATATTAGTTTGCGGGCAGGAGCCTTCCCGATTTCTGGAGGAAATACCGGAGGAAAATACCCGGTGGGAGAGGTCAGAGAAAACGGATGATGCGGAGACGGACCAGAACGTTCAGATGAGTCTGTTTGACTTTATGTGAGGAGATGTGAGAAGGAACCGAAGCAGTTATTATTTTTCAGGCAGACAAACCGTAAACACAGATCCCCCTTCCATGGAATCTGCAACGGTAATGGTTCCGTGGTGAGCATGAATAATCTCATAGGCAATCGACAGCCCCAGCCCGAAGTGCCCCTTGGCGCTTCGGGATTTTTCTGCCCGGTAAAAGCGGTCGAATATTTTTCCCTTGTCCTCATCGGAAATGCCTATGCCGTTGTCTGAAACAGAAAGGAAGAAATTTGCCTTGCCGGAAACTTTTTCATAGGAAAGAGACAGGCAGATTTTTCCCTGTGCTGGTGTATAGCTGACAGCGTTATGAAGTAATATGGAAATGACCTGTCTGATCCGGTCGGGATCACAGAGGCAGGTTGGCAGTGATTCATCAGGAAGGCTTAAAGAAAGGGAGAGGGATTTTTCCCTTGCCAGCGCTTCAAAAGCCTCACAGGTATTTAATAGAAGCGTATCCAGCTCTACAGGCTTTTTTTGGATGGAAAAGCGATGATTATCGGATTCTGTCAGAGTAAGCATATCCTCAATCAGCCGGGACATGCGCAGCCCTTCCTGCCGTATGGTCTTTAAAAAGCTCTCCTGCTGGGCGGAATCTACATTTTTGAAGCATTCCACGGAGGACAAGATGACAGCTAACGGCGTGCGCAGCTCGTGGGAAGCCGCGGCAACGAAACGGGTCTGCTTCTGCTGATTTTCCTCGATAGGTTTTAAAAGAATTCCTGTAAAGACCCAGGAAAAAAGGGTAAATAAAAGAACAGCCGCCACATCGATGAAGAAGAAACGGATACGCTGCTGAAAAATCTGCTTCTCCATTAAACTTAAGGGTGAAATGACAACGATCTGTAATAAAGATGAATTTTTTTCAATTGTAATGACAGAACCAAAATAGTACTCTTCGGTGGAAGGGGACCAAAAGCGGTATTCTGTGTGATAAGACAAATAAGGAGAAGAAGGAGCATCCGGTACGGCAGATGTCTCAAAGCTTGATTTGTAAAAGGCCAGGCTCTCCTCCAAAATGGTGTGGTCAGGAGAGCCGGAGATTTCATTCAGCCGATTGTAGAGGAAGGGAATGTTATTGTCCAGAATCAAAAAGGCATAGCTGCCCTGCGCTTCCATTTTGGAAATCCATTCCATGGAAATGACAGACTGCTGTTCTAAGTTAGTGGCAATGGTGTTAATGTCATTTCTGAAAGAATTATACTGGTTTCTGTAAAGACTTGTCTCAGAGATATACAGATAACACAGAGACATAACAATCATAAGGGCGGCGGTAATTCCCGCACACAAAACGGTAAGCCGCAGATGAACCTTCTTATACATAAGAGCTCCCAAACTGTTGACCTATTTTTTAACTGGAGATACATCGTGCAGACGGTAACCGATTCCTGCAGATGACTCCCCACACCCCGAAGACGTCTTCTGAGAAAATGAATATAATTATCCAGATTGCCATCCTCCACGTCGCTGTCCGGCCCCCAGACCTTTAGCAGAAGAAGATTTCTGGAAAGAGTTTGATTCTTTCTCCGCAGAAAGGTCTCCATAAGGGCAGCCTCCCGCTTGGAAAGGGTACAGCTTCCGGAGGGGCCTTCAAGTCTGTCCTCATTCATATACCAGTTAATATCCGACACGGACAGGATATCGTCATTATCGGAGAGGGCGGAGGGGCGTCTGGTGATACAACGGATTCTGGCGAGAAGTTCTTCGGTCTCGAAAGGCTTTACCAGATAATCGTCGGCGCCGAGATCAAGCCCTGTTACTTTATCATTTAAAGAGCCCAGGGCCGTCAAAAAAATAACAGGGGTGGAAATCCCCTTTTGGCGGAGCTTTTTGAGAACTAAAGTACCGTCTATATGGGGAAGCATTCTGTCAAGAAGTATGATATCGTGAATATTCTGTTCGCCGTAATAAAGAGCCTCCTCGCCGTCAAAGCAGGAGTCCACGGTAAACCCTTCTAATTCAAGTGAAATGGCAAGTGTCTGATTAAGCTGTCTGTCATCCTCTGCAAGTAAAATTCTCATGTCCTTCACCTCGTTAAAGTAATATCATTTATATGATAGAAAATATTTTAACATAGAAATCTTTAAAAATCCTCTAAATCTATAAC
>CAYWRB010000474.1:0-2774 GCA_964460025.1 uncultured Hungatella sp. | reverse complement strand
CATGGTACTGGTGGACTCTTCCCAGGGCGGCGTGAATCTGGTTCAGGTGCCCAGTACCAGCTGCAGCAACATAAACTCCAATACTGGCTGTTACCGGGTAGCCAACATGGCTTACAGCGGTTCCAGTTTTGATGTTATGCTTTACAGCCACGACGCAGTATTCCGCAACGTAGGCTTCCAGGATGTCACCGCTTACAAACAGGCGGCAGCAGGCTCCTATCAATTCTATATTACCAATGCCGCCAATTTCACCGTAATACGGGAGCTTCCGGTTCTGGTTATCGGCGCCGTCACTACGGGAAGCTTCGTAAGCGAACCTCTTGTGTCATACCAGGTGGATATCTCCGGCAGAACAAAATACACATCCTATCTAATCGGCAATACCTGGTCCGGCAGCAACTTCCGGGTTCTCACCGTTGAGGATTAAGGATAAACCAAAAGCCGCCCCATCCGCCCCGCTCTAAGCGTTGGGGCAACGGATGGGGCGGCATCTTTATGCTTTATTCAGCCGCTGCCGTACAATCTCAAAAGCCAATACTCCCGCTGCCACGGAAGCATTGAGAGAATCGATGTCTCCTTTCATCGGGATAGAAGCCGTCATATCACAGGTCTCTTTCACCAGCTTTCCCACTCCGTCCCCTTCATTGCCAATCACTAAGCCTATGGGGCCGGTCAGATTCAGACGGTACATAGACTCTCCCGCCATATCTCCACACACGAACCACAGCCCCTCATCCTTTAACTGACTCATGACGGACACCAGGTTTGTTACCTTAGCCACAGGAGTATAATTCAAAGCTCCTGCGGAAGTTCTGGCCACCACGGCTGTCAGCCCTGCGGCCCGGTGCTTTGGGATAATAACTCCATGGGCGCCGGCCAGATTGGCCGTACGGATAATGGCTCCCAGGTTGTGGGGATCTTCGATTCCATCCAAAAGAAAAATAAACGGCGGCTCTCCTTTTTCTTTGGCCTTATTTAAAATATCCTCAACGGTAGCATATTCATAAGCGGAAGCCTGAGCCAGGACTCCCTGATGGCGGCCTGTCTGGGACAGCTGATCCAAACGCTCCTTGTCAACAAAGTTTATGATCGTGTCCTGCTTTTTTGCCTCCCGCAAAATACTCTGCACAGGGCCATCCTTGCAGTCCCTTAGAACATATAGTTTATCAATGGTTTTCCCGGAGCGGAATGCCTCCAGAACCACATTTCTGCCCTCTAAAAACTTCTCCTCATTCATCTGGCTCAAACTCCCCTAATCTTTCTAATCCCTTCCCTGTCAGTTCCACCAGCCGGACAAACTGCTCTGTCAAAAACAGATATCCTATGAGAGCCTCAAAACCGGTAGCCATGCGGTAGTCAATCATAGCCGCATGCTTTGCCATAGTACCTGACTTTGCATTTCTGCCTCGCTTGTAGACTGCCATCTCTTCGGGCGTCAGCTCCGGCTCTAAACTCTTTATGATCCTGGCCTGAGCCTCCGCCTTTACCAGGCCGGAACTTTTCCTATGCATCTTATGAACCTGCATGTTCCCTTCATTCACGATCTTTGTCCTGATCATCAGCTCGTATACGGCATCTCCCATATAGGCCAGGACAAGGGGGGAGTAGGAGGCGGCATCCATAGGTTTTATATGGAACGTCTTTCTATATTCTGTCAGGAAATCGGTGTCCACTACTGCACTCTCTTCCATTTCACGCCTTCCCTGGTATCCTCAAGAACAATTCCCATATCTAAAAGCTTTCCTCTTATCTCATCTGCCAGGGCAAAATTCTTTTCCTTACGGGCCTGCCCACGGGCTTTGATCATATCTTCAATCTCCTGATCTAAAATCTCCGTTTTTCTCTCTGTCACTACCCCCAGGACATCACACAGCTTTTCTATCGTATCTTTCAGATACTTCACATAATCTGCGCTGCTGTTCTCATCTGCCGTAGAGTTGCTTAATTTTACCAGTTCAAATACCGCAGAAATTGCGTCGGCAGTGTTAAAATCATCTTCCATTGCGTCCTCGTATTTTTGAACCAATTCCTTGGCTTTCCGGATTCCGTCTTTTTCCTTCTGGCTTAGCTCCATGTTCTTTGCATTTTTCTCCAAATCACGCAGCTTCTCCACACCGGTCAGAATACGCTCCAAGCCGCTCTTGGAGGCCTCCATCAGATCGGCGCTGAAGTTTAACGGACTGCGGTAATGGGCGCTGAGCATAAAAAACCGCAGAACCTGTAAATCATATTTTTCACTGATCTCACGGACCGTAAAAAAGTTGCCGAGAGACTTTGACATCTTCCTGTTGTCAATATTCAAAAATGCATTGTGCATCCAGTATTTTGAGAATTCTTTACCATTGGCTGCCTCGCTCTGGGCAATCTCATTTTCATGGTGAGGGAAGATCAAATCCTCCCCGCCGGCGTGGATGTCGATCTGGTCTCCCAAATATTTCTTGGACATGACGGAACACTCAATATGCCATCCCGGACGTCCCTGGCACCACGGGGAATCCCAGTAGGGCTCTCCCTCCTTCTTTGGTTTCCACAACACAAAATCAGAAGGATCTTCTTTTCCTTCTTCCCCGGTCACCTTGATCTCCCGAAATCCGGACTGAAGCTCATCCAGATTCTTGTGGGACAATTTACCGTATTCTTTAAAGGAAGAGGTTATGAAATATACGGTTCCGTCCTCTGCCTTGTATGCGTGGCCGGAATCTATAAGGGTTTTTATCATCTCCAGCATCCCGCCGATCTCCTGCGTGGCCAGAGGATGTGTGGTGGCGGGCTTC
>CAYWRB010000473.1:0-2775 GCA_964460025.1 uncultured Hungatella sp. | reverse complement strand
TCCCGGGACCTGCTTCTCGTTGAAACTGGCGGATCGCCTCCAGAAAGGGCTGGCTTTCGATGTCGCCAACGGTACCGCCTACTTCGATGATGGCGATTTCCGTGTCTCTGGAGGTGTAATTTCTATGAAAACGGCTTTTTATCTCGTTGGTAATGTGAGGGATAACCTGTACGGTACCGCCGCCGTAATCTCCCCGCCGCTCTTTGGAGAGTACGGACCAGTAAATCTTTCCGGTGGTAACGTTGGAATTTTTCGTCAGGCTTTCGTCGATAAAGCGTTCATAATGGCCTAAGTCCAAGTCGGTTTCCGCGCCGTCGTCGGTGACAAATACCTCCCCATGCTGGACAGGATTCATGGTTCCGGGGTCGATGTTGATGTAGGGATCGAATTTCTGCATGGTGACTTTGTAGCCCCGGGCTTTTAAGAGACGGCCCAGAGATGCTGCGGTGATGCCTTTGCCTAAGCCGGAGACTACTCCGCCGGTAACAAAAACATATTTTACTGACATAATTCCAACCTCCCTTTCTGAGATGCATATTGTATGATAGAATGAAAAATAAAATAACTTGTACATTATACAACCATCTCCTTTAGAAATCCAGAAGTTTTAAAAAATTTTGTAATGATAAATTTTGTGGCGATTTTATATATTTTTTATACCTCTTTCCTTGATTTATGGAGAAACTACAACTATAATGATAGAGAATGGCGTATAATAGCCTGATGTATAGATGAGGAGAACAATACAATTATGGATGACAACAACAGGAACAACAACAATAACAGAAATAACGGCAGGCCTCCGGGTTCCAGCCAGATTTTTGCTATTATCCTTATTGCCGGTCTGATTACCCTTCTGACGGTCATGGGTATGAGCAATTATCTGGGAAGCAAAGCCCGTGTTCCATACAGTGACTTTTTGCAGCTGGTGGAGGAGGGACAGGTGGAAAGCGTGGAGGTGGACAGCTCCCAGATCTATTTCCGCCTGAAAAAGGGAGATACGGGATACAATCCTCTTATGGAATATGTGACCATCCGTATGGAGAGCGGAGACCAGCTGATCGAACGGCTGATGAAGGCGGGAGTTAAAAGTGAGCAAATCCGCCAGAATACCACCATGTGGAGTATCATCAGCTATGCGCTGATGTTCGGTTTTCTTGTGTTTTTTATGAACATGATGATGAAGCGCATGGGCGGCGGTGTCATGGGAGTAGGAAAGAGCAATGCCAAGATGTACATGCAGAAGGAGACCGGAGTCACCTTCAAGGACGTGGCCGGTCAGGATGAGGCCAAGGAATCTCTGGTGGAGATCGTGGACTTTCTTCACAACCCTGGGAAGTATACCCATATCGGCGCCAAACTGCCCAAGGGCGCGCTGCTGGTAGGCCCTCCCGGAACGGGCAAGACCCTTCTTGCCAAGGCAGTGGCGGGAGAGGCTCATGTGCCCTTCTATTCTTTGTCCGGTTCTGACTTTGTGGAGATGTTTGTGGGTGTAGGCGCGTCCCGTGTCCGGGATCTGTTTAAGCAGGCCCAGGAGAATGCGCCGTGCATCATCTTTATCGATGAGGTGGATGCTATCGGCAAGAGCCGTGATTCTCGATATGGCGGCGGCAATGATGAGCGGGAGCAGACATTGAATCAGCTGCTTTCCGAGATGGACGGATTTGATTCTTCCAAGGGACTTCTGGTGCTGGCTGCTACCAATCGTCCGGAGATTCTGGATCCGGCCCTTCTGCGTCCGGGACGGTTTGACCGGCGGATTATTGTGGACAAACCGGATCTAAAGGGGCGGGTTAATATTTTGAAGGTTCATGCTCAGAATGTGTCTCTGGATGAGACGGTGGATCTGGATGCCATTGCCCTGGCCACTTCTGGCGCCGTAGGCTCTGACCTGGCAAACATGATCAACGAGGCGGCGATTTTGGCAGTAAAGAACGGAAGAAAGGCTGTGAACCAGCGGGATCTGTTTGAGGCCGTGGAAGTGGTCTTGGTTGGTAAGGAAAAGAAGGACCGGATCTTAAGCAAGGAGGAGCGTCGGATCGTATCTTACCATGAGGTGGGCCATGCCCTGGTAAGCGCTTTGCAGAAGGATGCGGAGCCGGTGCAGAAGATTACCATTGTGCCGAGAACCATGGGGGCGCTGGGATATGTGATGCAGGTGCCTGAGGAAGAGAAGTATCTGAATACCGAGAAGGAGCTGAAGGCCATGCTGACCGGAGCCCTGGGCGGCCGGGCGGCAGAGGAGATTGTGTTTGAGACCGTCACAACAGGGGCTTCCAATGATATTGAGAAGGCTACCAGGATTGCCAGGGCTATGGTGACTCAGTATGGTATGTCAAAGAAATTCGGGCTTATCGGCCTGGCTACCCAGGAGGATCAGTACTTAAGCGGACGCATGGTGTTAAACTGTGGGGAGGCTACGGCGGCTGAGATAGACCAGGAGGTTATGTCCATGCTGAAGAGTGCATACGAGGAGGCGAAGAGGCTTTTAAGTGAGAACCGGGATATTATGGACAAGATCGCGGAATTCCTGATCGAGAAGGAGACTATTACCGGCAAAGAGTTTATGAAGATTTTCCATGAATGCAAGGGAATCATAGAAGAGAATAAGGATAAAGAGGCAGAAGGAGTTCCTGCCGTATAGGGAGAGGGCAGCTGCAGGATACGCAGCTGCCCTTTTATGAGTATTATTATGGACTGTGTGGAAAGAAAACGGATTCGCCTGATTTGATAGGTTTGTGAAAATCATTGACAATACTTCGGTTAAACGTTATA
>CAYWRB010000472.1:0-2798 GCA_964460025.1 uncultured Hungatella sp. | reverse complement strand
CGGAAAGGAGGATCACACAGATGGCAAACGTATCTGTTTTTAATATGGAAGGCAAAGAAGTTGGCACATTAGAACTGAGCGATGCTGTATTCGGTGTAGAGGTAAATGAGCACCTGGTACACATGGCAGTTGTGGCACAGCTTGCAAACAAGCGCCAGGGCACACAGAAGGCAAAGACTCGTGCTGAGGTATCCGGAGGCGGCAGAAAGCCGTGGCGGCAGAAAGGGACCGGTCATGCAAGACAGGGGTCAACAAGAGCTCCTCAGTGGACCGGCGGCGGTGTGGTATTTGCTCCCGTTCCAAGAGATTATACGATTAAGTTAAACAAGAAAGAAAAGAGAGCGGCTTTGAAAGCAGCGCTGACCAGCAGAGTAAACGAGAACAAGTTCATCGTAGTTGACGAGTTAAAGTTCGATGAGATCAAGACGAAAAAGTTCAAAGCAGTCATGGATAACCTGAAGGTTTCCAAAGCGCTGGTTGTGCTGGATGACGGAAGTGACAATGCGGCAATTTCTGCAAGAAACCTTCCTACTGTCAAGACAGCATATGTCAATACAATCAATGTATATGACATCTTAAAATACAATACGGTAGTTGCTACCAAGGCAGCTGTTGCAAGTATCGAGGAGGTGTACGCATAATGGCTAACATTCAATATTACGATGTTATTCTGAAACCGGTTGTCAGCGAAAAAAGTATGAACGCTATGAGCGAGAAAAAATATACTTTTTTGGTACACCCTGAGGCAAACAAGAGCCAGGTAAAAGAAGCTGTAGAGAAAATGTTTCCGGGAACAAAAGTAGAAAAAGTCAACACCATGAACATCGACGGGAAAAGGAAAAGAAGAGGCATGGTTGTAGGCAAGACGGCAAAGACGAAAAAAGCCATCGTCAAATTGACCGAGGACAGCAAAGAGATCGAGATATTCTCCGGTCTGTAGGCCGAAAGCAACTTAGCGAATCCGAGCCGAAGGCGAGAGATGAGCTTAGTGCGAGGCCGTTCACGAACCTTAACGAGCGGAAACGAAGTGCCCGCGAGTTTAGCCTAGTGAACACTGTAATGACAGAATTATACGGCATCAGTGATAAATCAAAACCTATACTGTGCTGTGATAAAAAGAAACACGTGAGCGCGTTGCATAACGCGGCAGTCACGACGAAAGGAGTTATTTCACATGGGAATTAAAACTTATAACCCATATACACCTTCCAGAAGACAGATGTCCGGCTCTGATTTCAGCGAGATTACGAAATCCACTCCGGAAAAATCTCTGGTGGTTTCCTTAAAGAAAAATGCCGGCCGTAACAATCAGGGAAAAATTACGGTAAGACACCGCGGCGGCGGCAACAGAAGAAAATACAGAATCATTGATTTCAAGAGAAACAAAAAGGATGGAATTCCGGCAACCGTTATAGGGATTGAATATGATCCTAACAGAACGGCCAATATCGCTTTGATCTGCTATGCAGACGGTGAGAAATCCTATATTCTTGCACCGGCAGGACTGACAGACGGCATGAAGGTTATGAGCGGTCCTCACGCAGAGGCTAAGGTAGGCAACTGCCTTCCGTTAAGCGAGATCCCGGTAGGTGCACAGATCCACAACATCGAACTGTATCCAGGCAAGGGCGGCCAGCTGGTACGTTCCGCAGGAAATGCAGCTCAGTTGATGGCAAAAGAAGGCAAATATGCGACCTTAAGACTTCCTTCAGGCGAGATGAGAATGGTTCCGATTGTATGCCGTGCAACCATCGGTGTAGTCGGAAACGCTGATCACAATCTGATTAACATTGGTAAAGCTGGTAGAAAACGTCATATGGGCATTCGTCCTACGGTTCGTGGTTCCGTTATGAACCCCAACGACCATCCGCATGGTGGTGGTGAAGGTAAGACTGGTATCGGACGTCCGGGTCCAAGCACTCCATGGGGCAAGCCTGCTCTGGGTCTGAAGACCAGGAAGAAGAACAAGCAGTCTAACAAGTTGATCGTAAGAAGACGCGATGGTAAGACCATTAAATAGTTGAAGGAGGAAAAACCATATGGCACGTTCACTTAAAAAAGGACCATTTGCAGATGCACATTTACTGAAAAAAGTAGATGCTATGAACGCAGCCGGACAGAAGCAGGTGATTAAGACCTGGTCCCGCCGTTCCACCATTTTCCCGCAGATGGTTGGACATACAATTGCAGTTCATGACGGCAGAAAGCATGTTCCGGTATATATTACGGAGGACATGGTTGGACACAAGCTGGGCGAGTTCGTCGCAACCAGAACCTACAGAGGTCATGGCAAAGACGAGAAGAAGACCAAACGTTAATCGTCAGAATTTGAAAGGAGGTTATTCTAATGGCTAAGGGACATAGAAGTCAGATAAAGAGAGAAAGAAATGCTAACAAAGATACCAGGCCATCCGCAAAGCTGTCCTACGCAAGAGTATCTGTTCAGAAGGCTTGTTTCGTATTGGATGCCATCAGAGGCAAGGATGTGCAGACGGCACTTGGTATTTTAACTTACAGTCCTAGATATGCTTCTACATTGATTAAGAAATTATTGGAGTCCGCAATTGCAAATGCAGAGAATAACAACAATATGAGCAGAGAAAATCTGTATGTTGAGGAATGCTTCGCAAACAAAGGGCCAACCATGAAGAGAGTAAAACCGAGGGCACAGGGCAGAGCTTACAGAATCGAGAAGAGAATGAGCCACATTACAATTGTGCTGAATGAGAGATAGGAGGCAAATATGGGACAGAAAGTTAATCCACACGGCTTGAGAGTCGGTGTTATTAAAGAGTGGG
>CAYWRB010000471.1:0-2800 GCA_964460025.1 uncultured Hungatella sp. | reverse complement strand
AGATTCGTTCCTCATTCCAGAATCTTTACAGAAGAATCGAACATATGTTATAATTTCTGTAAACATAAGGAGAGGAGATTCCAGCCTATGGGAGATGTGGATACCAGTGTGAAAGATTTTATCAAGCTTGACAGTGTATTTTCACAGCTGTTCAGTCAAGGCGTATACGGCGGGAGGATGTTGATAGACCCCGGCAAGCTGCAGCAGTTTGACACAGCGATCCAGGAAACGGTTCAACTTGAAAATGGTGAAACCAAGATGGTGGAACGTTTTCGTGATGCACAAAAGATAGCAAAGATTTTTGATGATAAGATAGCTTTCCAGACGCACTGACCTATTCTTACCAATGCAAAAAGATTTCAGAAAAGACAAAAGAGGATAAGAAACTGAAAAAATACTCTGATGGAGTACCAAAGGGAACCAGGATTCTGCCGACAGTGACACTGGTATTTTACACGGGGAGTAAGCCGTGGGACGGACCGGTGAGCGTGTATGATATGCTGGATATTCCGGAGGAGATGAAGGAGTTGATAAAACAAACCTCTCCTGATTATCGTATGAATCTGATTGATGCGAGACATATGAGCGATGAGGAGATTGACAGGTTTGAAGGAGATTTAAAAGCGTTCCTGCTCATGCTGCGCGAACGTTTTGACAGGGAAAAACTGAAGACAGCCGTTGCCATACACCGAGAAACATGGTATGCTTTAGGTAAGATAAAAAATGATAAAAGATACAAGGAGTATATAGATAGTGTTTCCGATGAAGTTATGGAAGGAGGAGTTTATATAGATGCGGCGTTGGATGAGATTGTGATGATGGGAGAAGCTAGGGGAGAGGCTAGGGGAGAGGCTAGAGGAGAGGCCAGAGTGAATAAGCTTGGCGCTATGATGCTGAAAGCCGGAAGAACGGATGAATTTATAAAATCTTTAACCGATAAAGTCTTTCAGAAAAAATTATTTGCAGAATTTGGTTTCGGGGAAGAAACGCAGGGATAAAATGAAACTATAAAAGATCGATACTTTAGAGTAAAAAGTTCCGAGCCAAAATAAAAAGGTGTAAAGTTTGATTGTGAATGAAAAACTTTACACCTTAGTTTGTTTACTGCATTTCATATTCTTCAGAAGGAATGCCCAAAGAAGCCAGCTTGTTTTTAACCACTTTCAGTTGATATGCTAATTCCGGATTGTTGCCAGTATCCGCTTTTTTGATCCGTTGTAAATTTACATAGTAGTCAATGGTAACTTGTTTTAATTCATCAAGCCCCGTATCTTCAAACATCCTTTCACCACCTTTGAAATTGACATAGTCTGCCTGACTTTATATCAGTAGATCATAATCAGGTTGTGAAGTCTATTGGAACTTTACAAAAGGATCCAGAAGAATCCGGAAGAATCAAAACCTCCTGTAGAAATATACAGATTTTTGTAGTATGATAAAAGAAACCGTTATTGAAAGGAAGGCCGTCATGAGTGAAACCGGTATCAACAAAAATCCATTAGAAATTGCCTCAGACAAATTGAAGCGGTATTATCTGAACCCCATCAGGACGGATTTTATGGAATCCTACCTCTATGAAGAAGAATCCAGATATCGGCCGGATGGGCCTTTCCAGAGAGATTATGCCAGAATCATGTATTCCTCATCTTTTCGAAGGCTCCAGGGCAAGATGCAGCTTTTGGGAATCAAAAAGGATCAGTTTTTCCGAAACAGACTGACCCACAGTCTGGAGGTGGCTCAGATTGCCCGTTCCATTGCCAGTGCCATTCAGTATGAACCAGGAGAAAGTTATGTGGTGGAAATGGGGGCGCTGGCCCACGATATCGGAAATCCCCCCTTCGGCCATTCGGGAGAGAGAACATTAAACCAATTATTCCTGGATGTAGGCGGCTTTGAGGGAAATGCCCAGACACTGAGGATCATGACCAATGTGGAGAAGAAAAAACCGGATTTCAGAGGCCTGAATCTGACCTACCGCGGAATGCTCAGCGTAGTAAAGTATTTTGCCACATTTGACAGAAAGGCTTATGATAACGGAAAGGAAAATCAGAAATTTATCTATGAAGATGATTATATCCTCCTGAAAAAAGCAATTGATGACAATGGCATAAAGGTTCGAACCATTGATGTACAGATTGTGGATCTGGCGGACGAGATTGCCTACGCGGCCCACGACCTGGAGGATGGGCTCCGCATAAAAGCCTTTACCTGTGATGAACTTTTACATGACTATAAAGCAAAATACAAAGAGTCGGCTTCCTATCTGAAATTAGTTGAACTGGTTGACAGGGCCAAAGACAACGCCGGATTCGGACATCACAAAATAGACTCCACACAATATTCAAAACTGTTCAGGCAGGAATTGACCTCATCTTTGATCAACCTGTTTTTAAATGATATCGGACTGGTGACCGTGGAGGAAAGCCAGAGAGAAATAACGAAAACCCAGCAGAAAGAAGAACTGGGCTTTCTCAACTACGGAGAGCTGGTAAACGGATTGAAAAAATTAGTGTTCCAGTGTATCAACCACAACGATGATGTGTACCGCTATGAACAACACGGAAATGAGGTTTTAGAATATCTGGCTGATTTATACCTGAATGATACCATGTATCTCCCTCCCGAATACCGTGCCAAAGAAATGATACGCCAGTATGACGACCTGGCAGGGAAGAATGTGGATGATTATCAAAAACGTCTGGTCTGCGATTATATTTCCGGCATGATGGAGACCTATGCCATTGATATGTATGAGAAATATTCCGGGAAAAAATTTGAATGAAACGAAAGGAATCCATAA
>CAYWRB010000470.1:0-2803 GCA_964460025.1 uncultured Hungatella sp. | reverse complement strand
ACATCGGCTGTCAGGAGTATCTTGGAATTGTCTTCCTTTTTTTCAAAATTCAGAACCTTCCGCTGCTTATATATTTGATTGCCGCGGGTATAGGAAGGTGCGCTTGAAATGGTACGGATGGCTTTTAAGGTTATCATACGGTTTCCTCTATATATTTGTGATGATTAAATTCGTTTGCGGAAATATTTTAGCATAGGCAGAAGAAGTTGACAAGGGAAATTACCTAAATAGATTGCGTTCACCTTGCAGCAGGATTCGTTCTTGTGGTAAAATAGATGGACTGGCGATAAAAGAAAGTTTTTAAAGCTGGTCCTGGATATTTATGTGTACAAAATATTCTTGCTTAAAATCTAAATTTGTGAGGGAGGAGGATAAGACTGATGCGGTGGAGAGATGTAACGGAAACATTTTCAGAAAGACAAAGGCATTATAAGAATACGTATCTGGAGATCTGTGAGGTATATAATGAAGAAGTGGAGGTAAGCCTTTTTTCTTCAGAGGATGGGCCGTATGAGATTTATTTCTCGTATGGAAGAATGTATGGCATTATTTATGTGGAGGAAAAGGAGGCGAATTCCCGGCGGGAGGAGGTAAAGAAGGAACTTCAGGCGGAATATCAAAAGTGTAAGGAACCTTCTGGCGAATTTATTAATGAATTCTGTAAAAGGAGACTTAGCAAACCACATAATGTTGTCAAATACTGCCGATTGTGGTAGAATTAACCGGAATAATTGGAGTTTGACTAAGGAGGAAATGAGTTATGAAGAAGAAAGTAATTTGCGGGTTGGGGGCATTGGCTGTGAGCGTGTTGATTTCAGGATGCCATTTTAGGCATGAATGGCAGGAGGCCACCTGTACGCAGCCTCGAACCTGCACGGTTGGAGGAGAGACAGAGGGGGAACCATTGGGACATACATGGGAGGATGCTACCTGTACAAAGCCAAAGACCTGCAGCGTATGTGGAGAGACAGAAGGAGAGGCCTTGGGACATACGTGGGTGGATGCCACTTGTACGGAGCCGAAGACCTGCAGCGTATGCGGGGAGACAGAAGGGGAGGCTTTGGGACATAAACTGACAGAAGCAAATTATCAATCCCCGGCCACCTGTACGGTATGCGGGGCAACGGAGGGAGAGCCGCTGCCTTCCTGGTTTGAAGAACACGGTTTTACCTGTGATGCAAAAGAGGATGAGGTTTATGAGTATACCACATATTGCTGGGACAATAAATCGGTAAAAACTACGGGACGTCTTGTGTTTTCTGAATACGAAACCTTCGAATCGGATGAAGACCATCCGGCTAAGGACGGATATGAATGGAAAACGGTTCGTGTGACCATTACATTTGATGACGACAATGCATTTAACTATGGCATGCAGGTGAGAGGTCAGCTTCGCGACTATTATAAGGTGAATGAAGAAGTAGATGAAGACTGGGATGGTAAGGAAAAAGAATTTACGGTAAATTTTAATGGTATTGAGTATGAATGTAAGCAGAGGATGACAGGTGGTTTTGATGATTGGGTCAATCATGAACGGCATTACGATGTTGTGTTTGATTTCCTTGTGCCGAAGGGATATGACGGTGAGACTCTTAGTTATTATAGCAGTGAGTTTGAGGATGAAGAACTGGCAGTAAGGATAGAGAATTCGGTCAGATTTCGTTTGGACTGACAGGAAAGGACGGAGTGATAAGCAGGCCCCACGCATCTGCAGCGTGGGGCTTCAAAATTTTGTATAAAAACAGCAGACAGATTTTATGAAAAGGAAATAAAAGCAATGATAGAATTAAAAGGAAAATACAATGAGGCCAAGGTTTTCACGGACCTTGTGGATGAGGCGTCCATTTCTCAGGTGATGCTTCTTCTGAACCAGGAGTTTGTGGCAGGAAGCAGGATCCGGCTGATGCCGGACATTCATGCCGGAGCAGGCTGCACCATCGGCACTACCATGACGATCACGGATAAGATTGTGCCCAATCTGGTAGGAGTGGATATCGGATGCGGGATGGAGGTCATCAGGGTAAAGGAAAAGCATATGGAGCTGCAGAAGCTGGATAAGCTGATCTATGAGAAAATACCTTCCGGCTTTAACATAAGAGACAAGGCTCATCGTTACTTTGATGAAATCAACCTGGAAGAGTTATACTGCTATGAACATATTGATATGAGACGGGCGGAGAAAAGCCTGGGGACTCTGGGAGGCGGCAACCATTTTATTGAAGCCAACAAGGATGAGGAGGGGAACCTCTATGTGGTGGTGCACTCGGGAAGCCGTCATTTGGGGCTGGAGGTAGCCAATTATTACCAGGAGGAGGGCTATAACTTTGTCAATGGTTCCACGAAGGAGGATATTGCCAGACTGATTGCCGATCTGAAGGCACAAGGGAGAGAAAAGGAGATTCAGAAGAGCATTACCATATTGAAGAATACCAAGAGAACCAATATTCCCAGACAGCTGGCTTACGTGTCCGGCGATCTGTTCCGGCAGTATATTCATGATATGAAGATCATCCAGGCATACGCCATGTTAAACCGGCAGGCAATGATGGATGAGATTGTGAAGGGAATGAAGCTTCATGTAGAGGAGCAGTTTACCACCATCCACAACTATATTGATACGGACGCTATGGTTTTGAGAAAGGGAGCGGTGTCTGCCAGAGATGGCGAAAAGCTGTTGATTCCCATCAATATGAGGGATGGTTCTCTGATCTGTACGGGGAAGGGCAATGATGACTGGAATCAATCGGCACCTCATGGGGCGGGACGGCTGATGAGCCGTTCGGCGGCAAAGGAGAATTTTACG
>CAYWRB010000469.1:0-2805 GCA_964460025.1 uncultured Hungatella sp. | reverse complement strand
ACGTTTTTCGACGTCTATTTTTTCACAGCCCCCGGAAAATACTCAGACCGCCCCTTAGTTAGCATATAAAAATTGATGGTATCATTCAGTAAGCAGCCAATCTACAAGACTAATTGATTTGATACCTTCATAGGACGAGTCCATACCGGTGTTCATGGAAAGGACTATTTTTTCATAATTATCGCCGATCTTTTGCAGCGGCGTGAGTTCTCTCCTGCGAACATCCTCTCCGGTCATTGATTCGGTTACCTGAATATAAATTTTGTCATTCGGTTTCGTTGCAATGAAATCGACTTCTAAGTTATCCACCTTGCCGATGGAAACATCATATCCTCGGCGAAGAAGTTCAAAATACACTACATTCTCAAGTGTATGGCCGCTGTCACGATTTCTGAATCCAAGCAAATAATTTCTTAGTCCCATATCGACAATATAGTATTTTCCAAGTGTACGCAGATATTCTTTTCCTTTAATATCAAACCTTTTTATATCATAGAAGAAATATGCTTCAAGCAGCGCATTTACATAGTCTTGAACCGTATGGGCACTTGGCGTACCTTTACGTTTTCCTCCCTCAAGCAAACCTTCATTTACCAGAATATTACCGATAGAAGAAACCGAAATATTACTGCCAATGTTGTCCGCAAGAAACAGTATTATTTTTTTCAGGAGAATCGGATCCGTTATCCTCTTCTGTCCTCTGCGGTTTTCACGTTCCAAAATGTCTCGCATGATTACGGTGGAATAGATTCCTTCCAGCAATACAAGTGCCTTTTCCTGATCTAAACCCACATCAGTGATTCCCGGCATGCCGCCGAATCGCATATATGCATTGAAGACTTCACCGATTTCGTAATGCTCACCTTTATTGTCAAAAATCTGTTTGCGCATGCCGCCGAAAGCGCTCCTTGCTTCCTTGATTTCAAAGCCATAAAAATACAAAAATTCACGAAACGACAATGGCAGCATTTTTATCTCAACACATCTGCCGGACAGATAGGTAGCATATTCCGATGAAAGCATATAGGCATTAGAACCGGTAACATAGATATCGCAATTGAAATCTACACGGAAAGAATTAACTGCATCTTCCCACTTTGGAACACGCTGCACCTCATCAAAAAAAAGATACATTCTCTTGTCCGGATTGATATGCTGCTTTACATATTCATAAAAATCATCGCTGGTCATGCTTTTGAACGCATAAGATTCAAAGTTCATTTCTAAAATCTGCCCATCAGCAATGCCTTTTTCTTTTAGGTGCTCAGCCATAAGCTTTAACAAACTGGATTTTCCGCATCTGCGAATGCCTGTAACAACCTTAACTGAGTCGGTGTCCTGAAAGGCTATCATCTTATTCAAGTACAGGTCTCTCTTTTTAAGTTTATGAGTATCAATCATTCCATAACCCTCCTTGTAAGGTGATTGTAGCATAAAACTTTGAAAAAAACAAGTTTGTGCATCTTAGTGCACAAACTTTTCTTTCCTTCAAATATTTGCAGTGTTAAATCCACTTATATTATTCCCTATTTGTCCGGTCTAAGCTTCCCTGTTATACTTTTTATAACCCGGATGCTTTCCGGTCACGCCATAATTCTCCCGCATGGAAATCAGCCGGTCAATATTCTCCCTGGAAATCTCCTTCGCTCCTCCAAGAAGATGGGCATTTAAACTGATCTTGGCAAACAGTTCCAGAGTTTCCATCCGATAGTAGGCGGTAAGCAGATCCGCTCCTACGGTCAGCGCGCCGTGGTTTTGAAGCAGCAGGGCATCGTGCCTGCCCAGATAAGGCGCAATGGCCTCCGGCACCTCATATGTAGACGGTGTTCCGTAGGGGGTTACGGGAACAGACCCAAGTGCGATGACCGTTTCAATCATGGAATATTCGTCCAAAGCCACATTGGCCACCGCATAGCCCGTCGCCGCCGGCGGATGGGCATGAAGCACCCCGCAAACGTCTTCCCGCTCCTCATAGCACCTCAGATGCATCCGGATCTCCGAGGAAGGACGCATCCCCTCTGCCCCATCCAGAATATTTCCCTCCCGGTCTATGTGCACCAGCAAATCCGGCGTGATAAAGCTTTTGCTGATTCCCGTAGGGGTGGCAAGAAAGGTTCCGTCCGGAAGCCGCACCGACACGTTTCCGTCATTGGCTGCAACCCACCCTAACTGCCACATCTTATGGCAAATATCACAAATCTGCTCTTCAATCCTCATGGTTTTCTCCTCCATATAAGCGCTTATAACGTTGATACTGTTCTTCCCATCTTTCCGTATCCTCTGGCTCGTAGACCGTTAAAGGGAAAGAGCTTCGTATCATGTCCCTTAGCTGTTCCATATCCCCAAGCTCCCCAAGAGCCATCAGCTGAATCCCCATATTCCCTGCGGCCGTAGCCTCTATAGGCCCCGCAGTCACCGGAAGTTTGCAGGCGTTGGCTGTCATCTGACACAGCATTTTGCTCTGGGCCCCGCCGCCAATGAGATAAATTCCTCCATAGGTTTTGCCGGTACACCGGCGGATGTCCTCCACAGCCATTCGGTATTGAAAGGCCAGGCTTTCATTGATGCAGCGGACGACGGCACCCGGGGAATCAGGGACAGGCTGGCCCTTCCTCTCTGCCGCTTCCCGAATCCGTCCCGGCATATTGCCGGCTGCAACGAATTCCGAAGCGTCCGGATCGATAAAGGTTTGAAACCCGTTTTCTTTTTCTGCCAGTTCTTCCAGCTGTCCGAAGGTGTATTCTCTGCCCTCTCTCTTCCACTGTCTGCGGCTTTCCTGAATCAGCCATGTGCCTGTCAGATTCC
>CAYWRB010000468.1:0-2819 GCA_964460025.1 uncultured Hungatella sp. | reverse complement strand
AATCCGTAGGCTTTTACGAGCGTGTGACCATAGCGGACTATTCCGTTGGGTACGTTACAGGAATCGGTAAAAATTATGTGATCGTGGCGATTCTGCAGCAGAACGGACCTATCTATGTGGGGGATGAAGTGGTATCTACCGGATTTGATTTCTGTGCAATGTACAGTCCTCTATGTATGGGACATATGATCAATATTTTTGGGACCGATCTGATTCTTGGGGAGAAATTTGAACAACTGCGTCCAATTCCCATTGAGACGGACCCTATCCCCATTATGGAGAGGGGGACCGTTAACCGTCCGCTGTATACGGGGATAGCAGGCATCGATCTGATCTATCCCATCGGTTTTGGACAAAGGCAATTGATTATTGGAGATAAGAAGACGGGAAAGACTCAGATTGCCTTGGATACCATCGTGAATCAGAAAAACCGGGATGTAATTTGTATCTATGCGGCCATCGATAAACCCAAGAAGCTGATTAAAGAGCTGTACAATGACCTGATGCGCAAAGGAGCCATGGAATATACCCTGATTCTGGCTACCTTCCATGATGATGCGCCGCCTATTTCCTTTTTTACTCCCTATGCGGCCCTGTCCATTGCAGAGAATTATATGCGCCAGGGAAGGGATGTGCTGGTAGTCATTGATGATCTGAAGACCCATGCGGACTGTCATCGTGAGATCAGCCTTTTAGCCGGCAAGGTTCCTGGAAGGGATGCCTATCCGCCGGATATCTTTTATACCCATTCCCGCATGCTGGAGAAGGGGTGCCAGCACAAAGACGGAGGTTCCATCACGATTCTTCCTATTGTGGAGACCAAGGGAGGTACCATCACGGATTATATATCCACCAATATCATCTCCATCACCGACGGCCAGCTGGTATTGTCGCGGAAGAATTTTGAGGCCGGCCAGAAACCGGCGATCAATTACGGCTTGTCAGTATCCCGTCTGGGCGGAGCTGTCCAAGACCCGGATATGAAGAAACTGGGGGCAAAGGTCCGGCGAGAATTTTTAAGCTATCTGGAGAGCAAGGAAGTCTATCAGCTGGCCAATATGGAAGAGATGAGTGCGGAGATGCGGGCCAGGTTTGCAGACGGAAAAAAACTGGAGGAACGACTGATGCAGTATAAGTACTCTCCCAGAAGCAGGGAGGAGATTATCAGCATGTTTTCCGATGTTATGGGAGATTGCGTATGAGTCTGAAAAATGTGGTGAAGGTCATGAATTTTCATTCCCTTCTTCGGGTGGATCGTTCCAGAAAGACTGCCAAGAAGTATGAACAGATGGAACACATGGTGTTGGAAATGATTGACAACATTTTAAACAACCGAAATATTATCCTTGATGTGAAGGCTCTTCAGATGGATCCGGATATGCCGGAACTGCAGATTTATCTGGGCAGCGATCTTGGATTCTGCGGGAATCTGAATAATCTGGTCCGCCGCAGCTGTCTGGAAGATGCAAAGCAGAGCCGGACCATTCTGGTAGGAAGGAAATTAAGCGGACTGAGAGACGAGAACACGTTGATTTTTCAGACACGGGAGGATTTTGTCCGGAATCATCAGAATGTGCTGGAGGCGTTGTCAGAAGGCCTCAGAAAGAAAGAATTCTCGGCCGTGCGTCTTGTTTATAACCACTATCACAATGCCTCGGAGGTAGAATTTGTCAATAAGGTGATATTTCCTATGCCAAAAGGACTCCTGGGAAACGAAGAGTATACGGAAGACTTTGTATGCGAGGGGGATCTGCAGAAACTTCTTTTGGATCTGACGGAGCTTTATCTGCAGTACGAGGTGGAGATCGCCTCTCAGATGAGTCTGGCGGCGGAGAACATTACCAGACAGAATATTACAACGGAATCTTTAAAAAAGATTGACGAGAGGGAAGAAGAGGCTCTGCAGGTGGAACGGAGAGAGCAAAAGGATAAAGAATTCGCCAAAGTCCTGGATAACTATACGAAATTAAGGCATTATTAGGAGGCGCAGAGTCATGGAAGAATTGGTGGGAAAAGTAATTGCCGTATCGGAATTGAATGTAAGGATCCTGGTGGAGGATGGAAAAGTTCATTTTCAGAATATCCTGTATGCGGATGTGCGGGGAAAACGAGTCAGCTTTGAAGTGGCGGAGGAGGATGGCAATGTGGTGTCCGCCATACCCCTTCAGAGCGTAGTGGGATTAAAAAAGGGAACCTTGGTCTATCGGCTGGAGGACAGTCTTTCCATGCAGTACAATGAAGAACTCCTTGGCAAGGTATTCGATGCCTATGGAGAACTGATGGACGAGAATACCATTGAGAATCCGGTTCGCAGAAGCATCTATGAACGAATGGTGTCCATGGAAGAGATCAATGTCAACGGAGGAAACTTATGGACTGGAATCAAGGTTCTGGATTTCTTTGCCCCCATGCAGAAGGGCTTTAAGATGGGGCTTTTAGGCGGCGCAGGCGTGGGAAAGACGGTACTGATCAAAGAACTGATCAACAATGTATACCGGGCGCTGCAGTCCAATTCCGTGTTTGTAGGCGTAGGGGAACGTTCCCGCGAAGGCCGGGAACTGTATGACGAGATGATGGAAGCCGGCCTTTTAGACAAGATCAGTATTGTATTCGGGCAGATGGGGGAGAATTCCGCTGCCCGCTCGAAAGCGATCTTCAGCGGCTTAACGGCGGCGGAATTTCTCCGAGATGAGAGAGGCCAGGATGTGCTGCTGTTTGTCGACAATATCTACCGGTATGTGCAGGCCATCTCGGAGATCAATGCGGAGTTGTCCCGTGTGCCCATCGAAAACGGATACCCGGCCAACATCGGTTCGGCG
>CAYWRB010000467.1:0-2819 GCA_964460025.1 uncultured Hungatella sp. | reverse complement strand
GGTCCGTGTATTCAGCACTTGATGAAATCTTCTCTCTATTTCCTTGAGCATCCTGTTTAAACATTGACACTCTGATCCAATCCTTTGAATTTGTCACTTTTGCTGTCAAGATATATCGAATATTGTCTTCTGCCAGCTGATTATCCTCTCCCACGATGATCTGCCATTTTACATCCGTATTGTTATAGGTTCCTCGGCTAAGATTCAGATAGCCTCCTTCTTGACTGACTCTGTAATAACTTCCATTCTCTCCATAGGCCCACATCAGTTTATCCGTATTTTCCAAAGCGTTAGAACCGGTAAAAATGCTGTTGACAGACACCATCGTCAGTTCTACCGGAGTATAGGCGCTTAAATCGATCTCAAGTTCTCTTTCCTGCAGCGGCAGCAGCGATGTCACCGATGTCCCGTCTCCATCATCCGTAAACTGCTTTTTTTCCGGATACACTACCACCGTGTCTCCAGCGATCTCAAGGCTCATCTGGGTTATGGCCGTATCGTCAAAATATGCGGATACATAGAAGGTATGTCCCCCTACCTCCACATGGTCATCCGGCGTCATGAACCACTTATTTATCTTCTGACCTTTGTATGTAAACTGTACTTCATACGGGAAAAACGGATTCTCCTCCGGAATATTGATGGTATAGCTTCCGTCCTCTTCAAAATAACCGTCACCAACCGCATTTTCCCAGAAATCCTCATAACTTACCACGCTCCACACATGATTTCCCGTATTGAATTTCACCTCATCCCCTGCGGTTTTAACAATCTCGGGTCTGACAACATTGTTGGGAGTTGCTATCCCAAAATCATTGAAATTCTGTACTTCGGTATCGGCAGCGAAAGTATCTGTCTCTGTTTCAGCCGCCCAGGTCTCCACGATTGCCGCCACGGTTTCTGCTATGGATTCCATGATCTCTGCGGCTGTTGTTTCCTCTTCCGGAGGTTCCCCTCTTTCTATTTCTGTCTCTTCTATTTGGTTTTCTTCTTCTGTTGATTCTGCTTTTGCGGATTCTTCCACATTGTTTTTCGATAATCCATAATCATCCGCCAAAACCGGTTTGGCTGGAAGCATAATCAGGATTGCCAGAGCCATGGCCAGACAACGTTTCATAAACTGCATTCTTCCTTCCCCTCTCTATTTCCATTTATAACGCTTCTCCCAAATCAATCAATTCCTGAAGTGAATACAGGCGGCATTCCCGCAGATCCCCATACCCATAATCAAACACCAGTTTTCCATCCGCAATATCGCTAAGTCCCGGAAGATATGCCAGAGTCTCCAGCTTCTCATCCAGCAAAAGCCCATATTTTTCTCCTTCCGCGCTGATGTACTCCGTGATAATATATCCGTCCAGTTGTGTCACATAGGTAAGGTATGACTCTGTTTCAAGTTCTTTCACCTTCCGCCCTGATTTCAGATCATATACTATCGGTGTACTATGAAGAGAAGACTCAATCCTGTACTGTTCCGTATAAAACTCCTCATACAGATCCTTTTTCGGCGGTTCTCCTTTCGTCTCTGACAGCATCGAACCATCCGCCGCACTGTAACTCCGTATCGTACCATCATACCAGATCACCTCAAGCCAGGAACCATCCTCGCTTTTCCTGAATTGCTGGTCATAAATCTCTCGTGATTTTGGAAGTTCTGCCTCTGCCAGAAGCTTTCCTTCCTTGTTATAAATATGGAAAGCTTCATAATCAAAAAGCATCAGCGTCCTGCCGTCCTGGCTGATACGCGCCTCATCATGCGCACATCTGGCGTCATAGGACATAATCTTTGTATCTTCATGGCTTTCCTTTTTCAAAAGGCGCACTGACGGCTGGTTACGATTAGCCAATACTGCATATTCCCCTGTCATAACAGCAAAATCACAGTTTTCCTCACAGATTTCTGAGGAAAGCCGGTTTGCTCCACTGTCAAAAATAGAAAATCCCTTGTCATCGGTTGCCGTCAGTACATAGGAATCTCCTATAGAAAATCCGGTTATATTCACATCACCAGTATAGGCCAGCTCCAGCTCCTCCAAGGTGTCCGGATCCAGGCTGACCAGAAGATTCCCGTTGGCCAGATAAATCCCCTGCCCATCTGCTTTCAGGTGAAAATTGTCTCTGGATTCGAGAGAGCCTACATACAGCCCTTCCTTTGTATCAATCAGGCCAAACATAGACTCATCACTTTTATTTGCGGCAAAAGCAAAGTATCTGCCACAGAAGCCACCCTCAAAATGTCCGTAATTACTCTCATCATAAATAATCATATTATCTTCCAGGTTCTTCAGGTCAAAGATCCAAAGCCCTCCTCCTGCAAAACTGACAGCGAGGAAATCTCCTTTCTCATCAAGAGAAAATACACGATTATGGGGATTGGCAAATATATCATTGAATGCTGTCTCCATATGCTGGCCTTCAAAAGAGCATTCCATAAGTTCCTCACCGTCCGACATGCGGTACAGAACCCCGTGGTCCTCGTCCCGGTTTACACAAGCTGCCACACTTCCGTCTCCGGAAACTGTCACGGCAGTGGACTCCCGGCCTGTCCACAAGATCTTTCCGGCATCCAGATCATAAGCTGTCACTCCCTGCTCTCCGGCATAGACAATGCGGCTTTCATCTGCAAATACCACATCTGCAAGTGCCGATTCCTGCATGGGAAGGGCTGCGATCTTCTGTCCGCTCTCCATATCATAGACTGCTGTCTCATATTGATAGACTATGGCCAGGCGGGTGCCTTTAGGAGATTTCGTAACGGTGAATGGCGCGGATGGAAGTCCTATAGTATTAAATGATTTATAGCCGTCTGACAAATCATA
>CAYWRB010000466.1:0-2844 GCA_964460025.1 uncultured Hungatella sp. | reverse complement strand
GGGAATATGTTCAAGTCTGCTCCGGATAATCTTTCCACCAATGCGCAGGAGTTTGTAAAGAATGTTTATCAACGTTATAACAAGATGTCCTCTTGGCAATTGAGCAGTTTATCCCATGGGGAATTTTCGTGGAAGCACGCCCGCGAAGGCTTTAGCGCAAATGAAAATGGATCACGCCAATTAGAATTAGCTGACATGAAATTAGATGCGGCACGGGAACTATTACGAAGAAAAAGTGCCTGACTATAGGATGGTGATTGACATTAATATACAGGAGCAATGTGAATTATTACGTTCTCAGTTAAAAATCGAATTGCTTACGTCAGATGAAGCAAATAGAGAGATTATCAAGAATTTTCGTTCTGATAAAAAAGGCAAAGGTCTGGAAAGATACCTGAAAGAAGACGCATGGAGAGAGGATCAGCAAGGAATCACAAAAGTGTACTTAGTCAAAGATTCTGATAACATAGTCTTCTTTTTTGCCTTGGGCGCAGGTTTGCTATACAAGGAAATCAACTCGGATGATGTGAATCTTTCAAAGGTTGAAAAAGAGATCCTCGACCTTTGCGTGGATGCCCGTCTGCAAGAGAACGATGACATCACACCGGACGTGGTTTTCTCTTGGTATGCGGACGCTGATGACATAGATAAGGAGAAACTGCACAGAATTATAGATGAGAGGATACAATTCAAGTTGGATGCTAAAGAAGATTTAGAAAAATCTGAAAATTCTATTAACATAAAGCAAGTTTCAGAAACTTTCCCTGGCATTGTCCTTACCCATTTCTGCAAAAATGTCAGTTATTCTTTTCCAGAACACTTATCTTTTCCTGTTGGATTCTATGTATTCTGGGAAATTGTGGTCGAAAAAGTATTATATATTGCATCCATTTTAGGTTGCCAATACCTTTATCTGTTTGCAGCGGATAATAGTGAACAGGAGTATACGCCAGTCTCCAATTTGTATCCGGAAGATTGGGAAATAGATGATAAGGAAGATTCACAGCCCGTGTATAAACTGGTCGAATACTACAAAAACGAATTGAAATTTGAAGATGTGCAGGATGTAACCATCCTAAAGCCGTATTACGATTTCTCTTGCATAAGTTTGTTACAAGAAATTAGCGCATTATCAGAAAATCGAAATGCTGCATGGATACAGCATTCCGATGTCGAAAATTAGCATTATGGTAGATGTTTTTCTCTAATTAAGAGGATGAGGCCGACTGGGAGCACGTTTCCTTTTATCGGAATGATTTCAATGAAACGATATCAAGACTCGCATTCGAAGGGCTGGGGCTGTATGGGCAGCAGATGAGTAGCACGTCCCCGGAGCTGACGACAGACGGGTCTTTCAGAAAATGCTGGAGAAGGGAGGAGGGGGACATCTTCCTTTATAAAAGGGGCGTAGCCGGCGCGGGAAACGCGGGGCTGGAGCCTTACTGCGAAGCACTTGCGTCTGAAATTATCCACAAAGCTGACCCGTCCAGTGTCCAGTATTCCCTGCTGAAATTCCATGGCGGCACTGCTACGAAATGCAAGGTTTTTACAAATGAGGATGTAGGCTTTGTTCCATTAAGAAAGCTGGTAAGCCGTGGGATCACGTTGGACGGGATAGTGGATTTTTTCGATGGCATCGGATGCAGGGAACAGTTCCAGCGGATGCTCGTCCTGGATGCCATAACTTTCAACGTGGACAGACATCTTGGGAACATGGGCGTCCTGGTCGATAATGGCACTCAGGAAATTCTCAGGATTGCACCGAACTTCGACTTCAACCTGTCCATGCTCCCGTATGTGTTGTGGGAAGAATTCGAGGATATTGGGAGAGAACTCCTAGATTACGGCCCTGCAGTAGGTGATGATTTCACGCGGCTTGGGCAGAGGATGCTGACATCGGAGATCAGAAAGGAACTGATCAGCCTGGACGGGTTCCATTTCTCCTTCCGCGGGAACCGGGATTTCAGCCCGGAACGGGTATGCGCAATGGAAGAAATGGTAAGCCGGCAGATCCGGGCGGTACTTAAGGGCGATATCCTGTATACCAGGGACGTGTTTATGCCGTGGGAACAGGAATCCGTACAGGAAAATGCTGGCCTCAGCCACTCCGGTGAACGGAGAGACGCTTCCATCCTGGTGGCAGAGCTGAAACTGGCCGGATGTTTTTCTTCTGTCATGGAGGAAGTCCTGGTGGATGACCATATGCAGATTACCGCAACACTGGCTGCGAGAGACGGATTCACCGACATCACCGTCCATTTAGGCAACATGGAGATTTCCTGTATCAAAAACGGTGTGGAGATGAGTGCGGCCGAGTTGAATGCCGAGAACGATGGCTTTGCTGAGCCTTATATCCGTCTCTGTCAGGCTGTGGATGATCTACATGACCGTAGGAAAGAGACGTATACCCCCAACCAAGAATATGCAGAAAAGGAAATGGAGAGGTAGCGACAAAGGCATGTATCAGAAGTGAGAGAAGGACAGATACAGGTAGGACAGAAGGAACAGGACAGGCTGGTGGCGGAATCCTTGTGACACCACAATATATGCAAGAAACAGGAACCACTGCAGTTCGATCTGCACAGAAATGATAAAACCGCCAAGGTGTTTAATCCCACCAAGGCGGCCAAATTTTTAATACTGAGTTTGTTTCTGTATTCGAACGTTGAATTGCTTTCTTATTGTCTCCTATCAACTATGGAAGCCGTCTCGTTGTGAATCGCAGCCACTCCCTTGGCAACTGCTTCCCCATCCAATTCCCAAGTACTCTGAAGCAGTCTGTCCGAACGCTTAAGCGCTTGGATCAGTCCCTCCCATCCCCCTGCTTTTACGGATCTCATGAAC
>CAYWRB010000465.1:0-2845 GCA_964460025.1 uncultured Hungatella sp. | reverse complement strand
ATAACCAGGCATGGCACAACCAATAATTTTCTCATGCTTTATCTCTCCTTCCGTCATGTCTTATTCATATCTCCCAAGCTCCTTGGGATGTCTCTATCCTAATCCTTAAATCTAACCAGTTCCTAAACCAAATCTAACAAATCCTAAACTCTGTTTTCGGGCAAAAGAAAAACAGCCTGTCATAATAACCGGCTGCTTTCCTCTTCCCTGTCCTCACCGCCTCCCTGCCCTGAAATACGGTCTGCCAGGTCGTTCAGCTCCTGAACCTTTGCGCTGATCTTATCCAGATATTTAAACACCATCTCTGAATCCCTATTCCGGTTCCCCTGAAGCACCTCCACATAAACCTTAATTGCTGTCAGCGGCGTCCTCAGCTCATGAGATACCTCCGTAACCAGTTTCCCATTGAGGCGTACTGCCTCCTCCTTGCACTCCATCTGCTCCTTTAAAGATTTCCTCATACCGTCAAGCCCTCTGGCCATGGACGCCAGTTCATCCCTTCCCCGCACCGTAATCTCATACTCCAGGTTCCCGGTCTCCAGGATCTGGATTTCCCGGTCAAGCTGACAGATATAACGGATGAGCCGGTGAACTTCTGCCATGACAGCCCCTGTCATGACCAGGGCGCACAACACGATTTCGGCAATGGTGGCATACATATGAAACTGATAACTGTAATACCCTGTCAGATACACATATCCTGTCTGGTCGGCAAACTCAACCAGATGATAAGCCTCATAGTCCTCATAATTTCCACTGACAGACAATACAGGAAGTTCTTCGCCCTCCGGGTAATCCGAATCATACAAAAGAACCTCTCCTTTATAAATCTGCACGGACACCATTTCCTGTTTTTTGACCCATTCCCCAATCCGGTCCGTCTCCACAATGGAAATACCCCTTTCCCGGATATATTTCTGCAAATTCTCAAGCCTGCGGTAGTTTTCCCTCCTGGCATACTCGCTATGGGAAAAGTAAGAATCCAGGGCAATTCTCCCCACAGACTGCAAAACCAGAAACAACAGGACTGCTCCTGCCACAGCCGCCATCAGCCGTATCCCAAAACGAACATACAGGGAATGGTAAATCCTGTTTCTCTCACCCGCCAAACCGATACCCCCTGCCCCACACCGTATGAATATACGCCGGCTCTTCCGGACATTCCTCAATCTTTACCCGGAGCCTTCGGATATGAACCATAACCGTACTGTTGCAATTATAAAAATAAGGCTCATTCCAGATACTTTCATACAGGTTCTGGGCAGAAAATATTTTTTGGGGATTCTTCATCATAAGAAGTAGAATCCGGTACTCTATTTCCGTCAGGTCTCCCTGCTGTCCCCTCACCCATACTTCATTATACTTCTGATGAATCCGTAGCTCTCCTGTTTCCAGATATTCCGGAGCCTCCTGTTCCTTCATTTTTTCCTTTCCCCTGTACTGATGATACCTCCTGATCAGTGCCCTCACCCGGCCCAGAAGTTCCGCATAGGAAAAAGGCTTTGTCATGTAATCATCCCCGCCTGCGATCAGCCCCACCAGCTTATCCGATTCCCTGGCTTTTGCAGTCAGAAACAGAACCGGCACCTTGGATACCTTTCGTATCTCCTCACAAGTCCGAAGCCCTGACATTCCCGGCATCATAACATCCAAAATTACCAGATCCATATCCTCTGTCAGAAGCTTCAGCCCTTCCGCTCCATTTTCCGCCTCCGTGACGGCATAACTCTCATTCTCCAGAAGGATACGAACCGCCTCTCGGATATCCTTATTATCCTCAATCACCAGGATTGACCCTCTCATCATAAATCCATCCCTCCTATCTTCCTTCTTCATTCGGTATCGGCACGCACCGCTTTGCGGCACCTGCCAGGTCGTCAGAAGGCATCCTGAAAACGCTTCGCGTTTGCCTTCTTCCTCACTCATTTCGTATGGCGGCCAGGGGGCTTAGGGCCATTGCCCTGAGAGCAGGGAAAAAAACCGCCGCCATACCCACCACAACCGAAAATGCCAGGGCTGCTAAAGACAGCCACCAGGGTATCTGGGAGATTGCTCCCCCTGCCTCGATTCCCATGGATTCCAGTTTCAGCAAATGGTTCATCCCATAAGAAATCCCATAGCTTAATACCACCCCCGCAACACCGCCTAAAAATCCAATAAACGCCGATTCCAGCAAAAACATATTCCGTATACTCCCCAGATCACAGCCCAGTACCTTCAATACCCCAATCTCCTTTGTACGCTCATAGATTGACATCATCATCGTATTGGCAATTCCGATTGCCGCCACAATCAGGGATACGGCGCCGATTCCTCCCAGGACCGCCTGGATCATACCGGACTGCTTCTCTGTCTGTTCCAGCCATTCGATATTGCTGGAAGCCTGGTAGCCGGCCTCATTTAACTTCTCCTGCACTTCCTTCATATACTTCACATTGTCCACATTGACCTCAATGGTGTTATAGACAAAATACGGGTAAGCCTTCCCCTTTTTAGTAGTTGGCTGTCCTGGAATCGGTTTTTTCTTAAAAATCCGCTTCAGCTGCGTCTTTAAAAGGTCGATATCCCCATAAATCGAATAGGAAAACTGAAAATTTTTGTTTTTGCTGCCATCTACAATCCCCTCCGCCTCAAGCAGATATTTTTTCGGAGGCTTCACCTGCGGATCCGCCTGTGCCCCATAATAGCTGTCCACATCAAACGTGACAAACACCGGTTTTCTCATCAGATCTACATCCGGAAGCTTGTTGGTATCATAAAATCCCTTTCCTGTCTTGCGATGGGTAAAATTTTTCAGGACCTCATTGCCATAAATCAACCTCAGCCCCTCCCCTGTCACTGCCTT
>CAYWRB010000464.1:0-2846 GCA_964460025.1 uncultured Hungatella sp. | reverse complement strand
AAAATGCTATCTGGAGTCTTCTTCTTGCAAGCGGATACTTAAAAGTGAAAAGCCGCACATTGAGTGAACAAACAGGTGAAGAAGTATATGAACTCGCGCTGACAAATAAAGAAGTGCGCATTATGTTCAGAAAGATGATAAAAAAATGGTTTTCCGGTTCCCAGACAGTCTATAATGGTTTTATCAAAGCCCTTCTGGACGGCGATGTAAAATCTATGAATACTTATATGAATAAAGTAGCACTGGCCACTTTCAGTTACTTTGATACCGGAAAAAATCCTTCCGAAGAGGAACCAGAACGCTTCTATCACGGTTTTGTTCTGGGTCTTATGGTGGAACTGGCCGACCGGTACATTCTGACCTCCAACCGGGAAAGCGGCTTCGGCCGATATGATGTGATGCTGGAACCGAAGAAGACTAGTGATGATGGGATCATACTGGAATTTAAGGTGCAGGATACGGACTGCGAAAAAGAACTGGCCGATACGGTAAATGCGGCTCTGGCACAGATTGAACGGCAAAAATATGAGACTACGCTTGTGGAGAAAGGCGTTCCACAAGAAAATATTCGTAAATATGGGTTTGCTTTTTGTGGGAAGACAGTGTTGATTGGAGAAGCTTTCCGGCCATAACAGGCCGGAAAAGCTTGTACTAGTACTGCCTTGTCCGATGCTTTTTATTCAAAACTGGCTGTAAATATACACCGGCGCCGTAGAAAAATCTGCATTGAGAAGATAAAATAAAATTGCTGTCATCATCAGCCAAATTCTTATAGCCCTGCTCTCTGCAGACTGCCAAACCTTATTGTTTATAAAAGTTATAAACTGCTTCATCTAAATACACCCATCCCTTCCATCCTAAATGCATAATATCCTTCAGAAAATATTCTTCATACTCTTTGTCCGAAAAATCAGCAATCTCCACCTGATATTCCCGACAAATTGTTCTTATATTCTCATAGTACCCCTTTCTATCTTCCTGCGGAAAACCTGTCCAGTCATACCACCTTCCATTCACTGGAATACTGACAATCAGCGGTGTAATCCCTGTTTCCTTACATACGTCCAGAAAGATACGCAGATCCCCATATTCCGGAGATGATAAAAAGCTGTTATCTGCCATACTCCCTTTTGCGTTTTCTTCTCCCTCTCGAATATATGTATCATAATACTCATCGTAAATATAGAACTTATTATTTGTGCATTCCTTCTCTCCTGCCGCCTGTGCTTCCTCCATTAAAACTTTAAAATCCAGCTGATCTGCCGTAATAAAATTCTCCTCCGTACCTTTTATATTCTTCATCTCTTTTCCCAACAAATATACCTGCCGGTAGTCCATAAAAGAATCATATAATCTCAGTTCAATCTGAGATATAGGATTAAAGCTGTGTTTTAAATATACCTTTTCATACATCTCAAGTCTGGCAAGCTGTGCGGGATCTGCTGTCAAAAGATTTTTCAGCCTCTCTGTCACCTTTTCCTTTGTATTATAGGAAATATCCGGGTTCTTCAAAAACTGACTATACATTCGTTCCGAGAATCTGCTTGCATAAACCTCAGAGCTTAAATGGGAAGCTGAAAACCACTGAGGAGACAAAATCAACGCTACTTTCTTATTCGATATGCTGTCCGATATTCCTCCCAAGACAACTGCGTGGTGAAGACTCTGCATGTATCCCCGCCCCATCAATACCATATTAAAATCAGAATTACCATGATGAAACAGGCTTGGCGGATAAGCAACATTATCGGATGCACTTAACTCTGACGAGCCGAATACAGGAATGCTGTTTTCCTCGAACAGCCATCCCAAAGCCTTCCTACAAGAATTCCGCAAGTCCACATTGTAATATGTAAGTGCTTTTCTTTCCTCATAGATGCGTTTCACACTGTATTCTCCCACTCCGGCACAAGTTGCCAGAAAAAGTGCTGATGCAAGAATAAACGAAGCGGCCTTTTTCATTTACTGTTTCTCCCTGATCAAATCAATAATCTTCTGGGGCGTATTCATCTCTGTCCTATCTATCTCTGACGGAGCAATCACTACTCCAAACCTGTCTTCAATCTCGAATAGCAATTCAGCAAATACCAAAGAATCTACTAACCCTGTTTCAAAAAGTTCAACCTCCCTATCCTCCTTCACAACATCATCTTCGCAAAGTTCTGCCAGCATTTCCAATACTTTAGCCTCCATTATCATCTTCCTCCGCAAAATTTCTAATTTTCTCTTTTTCTTCTATCATAAGTGCCTGATTAACACTTCCCATATTTCCTTCATATGTCCGGAAAATATAAGAAATCCGAACATTACCATATTTAATGTCATAAACCAGGACATTCCTTTATACCATATCCGCTCTTTATACCTTCGGTAAAATTTCGATTTCTTCTGCCAGATCTCCGTAATCCCAAGCAGCAGCCCATGGTAAATACCATAAACAATATAGTGAACCTCCAGCCCATGCCACACTCCCATAATAACCATATTAAGCATCAATCCTGCCACAGCCCTGCTTAACCGGTCCTTAAACCATTTTTTCCGGGCAGCATTTACCATATACCGCGTAAATACAAAGTCCCTGAGCCAGACAGACAATGTGATATGCCATCGGTTCCAGAATTCTTTGATATCGATACTGATAAACGGCTTGTTAAAGTTATCCGGCATTTTTATTCCCAAAATATAGCTGGTGCCTACTGCCATGGAACTATAGCCTGCAAAATCAAAAAACATATACAGCCCATATACATAGGCATAACCCACAAGATAGAGGGGACGATATCTCCCTGCAAACACGCTAGTGAGGAGCTGATAAAAGCAGGCAGAACATACAATCTTATAAAACA
>CAYWRB010000463.1:0-2848 GCA_964460025.1 uncultured Hungatella sp. | reverse complement strand
GTGCTTCAGCATAGGGTATGCCCTCCCTGGATTGATTCTGTATTCTTATTATTTATTATATTATATTCAACAAGTAGAATATAGTCAAGACAGAATATATAATAGAATGTTTACGACGCCGACTCGTTTGGCCTCCGGTTTTGCGCCTATGTTGCAGACAATGGCAGTAGTCACGCAGTCCCCCAGATACACGCCCACCAGAACTGCGTAGATTTCTCCGAAAGTCAGCTGGTCGGAGGTGGAAAAGGCCTGAAGAATACCGACTGTGGCCGAAGAACTCTGCAGCGCAAAGGCAACACCTGCCCCGGACAGATAACCCAGCACAGGATTCCGAATCCGATGATGATCTGTCCTACCTTGCTGAAATCGCTGGATTTCAGCCCCATAAGGATGATAATGCCAATAATCAGGGCCAAGGGCGCCACCGTTTTTTAATTTTTCTAAAACTTTTTGTGAATCTTTGGTAACAGTTCAGATAGAACGGCGCGTTTACCACGCTGACCGGATGGAAAAAGACTGCTGATGAAGAAGAATCAATGAAAAAACAGTAATGAAAGCAGAAAAAACAGGCTTCCAGGACAAAGCACGTTGTCCCGGAAGCTTATTTTTTGTTATAATGAGGTACAGCACTCTGAAAGAAAAGGCGGAAATAGACCATGATGGATGTATACTATATGGAAGATGACTCTGATATTGCGTTTGCCGTGAAGAACTATCTGGAAAAACAAGGAATGAAGGTAACGGTGTATACCACGCTGAAGGAGGCAAAACAGGCGTTAGGGGCTCATGCTCCAACCCTTGTTTTGCTGGACTGGAATATGCCGGACGGGCATGGAGACTGTCTGTGTCAGTGGATTCGCAGCAGATTTAAAGAGCTGCCCATTATGTTTCTTACGGTACGAGGAGACACCCCGGATATTGTTTCAGGATTTCGAAACGGTGCTGATGACTATGTGGTAAAGCCCTTTGAGCTGGAGGTGCTGTATTCGCGGATTTTGGCGCTGCTACGCAGAACCGGCAATGCGGCCAAACAGTACCTTTCCTGTGACGGAATCATGATTGACCAGAACCGCCGGACAGTTTCCTGCCATTCCCAGGAGGTACCTTTAAGCGCAGTGGAATATCAGCTGCTGCTGTATCTGATGCAAAACAAGGGAAGGACCGTTACCAGAGAAAGTATTCTGGAGCAGATATGGGATGTACACGGAAACTATGTGAACGATAACACCTTGACCGTTACCATGAAGCGGCTGCGGGACAAGCTTTATCAGCCAAAATGTTTAAAAACAGTCAGAAGCGTTGGCTATCGCATGGAGGATACTTTATGAGCGGACAGAAAAGAATCTTCGTCACTTTGGGGATGGTATTGTCGGTCAGCCTGATTGCTTCCATGATTTCTGTCCTGGCTGTTTCTTACCATTACTGCCGTTTTTCGTTTGATCTGTTCAATGTGGTCTGCAGTGAAGTGATAGAGGAGGAACCGGCAGCTAAGAGAATCATTGCTGCCGCATTAAAGGAATATGGGGAGGGAAATTCCAGCGAAATGGCAAAAGAAGATGTATTATCCTCATTGGGCTATGGTATATCTGATTTTTCCGGTTCCACCTTCGGTCAGAACATTTTATTTGCAGCAATGGGGGCTGCGGCGGGGCTTCTTCTGTTGGCGGCTGTTTTTTTGTATAGAAACAAGATGGAAGCCATGGAGATTCGGGCCTTAACAGAGTATCTGGAACAGGTGAATATGGGGAAAGCTGTCATCCTCTCTGCTTCCGGGGAGGATGATTTTTCAAAACTGGAAGATGAAATATACAAGACAGTAACATTTCTATATCGGACAAAAGATTTTGCAGTGCAGGCAAAGCGTGATTTTGCGGAAAATCTGTCAAACATTGCGCACCAGATAAAAACTCCCATAACGGCCCTTTCCCTGTCTGTCCAGATGATGAAACAGGATTATGACCGTAGACATCTGGAACACATAGAGAGACAGCTTTTGCGTCTGACTCGTTTGGAAGAGGCGCTGTTGGTCCTGTCCAGGCTTGATGCCGGAACGCTGCTTTTGCAAAAGCATAAGGTAGATATCTTTACGCTTCTTGTTCTTGCGGCAGATAATCTGCAGGAACTGTTTGTCAGTTCCGGTGTATCCATGGATATACCGGAATTGGGAGAAATGATAATGACTGCGGATTTGGACTGGACCATGGAGGCGATGATGAATTTGATGAAAAACTGTATGGAGCACAGTCATGGGGGAACCGTACATTGTTTCTATGGACAGAATCCGTTATATACGGAAATTCTTATATGGGATGATGGGGAAGGATTTGCAGAGGAGGATATTCCTCATCTTTTTGAGCGGTTTTATCGGGGGAGAAATGGGGGCCAGGGAGGAATTGGGATTGGGTTATCTCTGGCAAAGGAGATCGTGGAACGTCAAAACGGAACCATACGGGCAAAAAATAAGGTAGATGGCGGGGCTCTTTTCGAGATACATTTTTATAGTCACTAAACTGTAATTTTCATCTGCTAAACTGTTAATTGTAAAAGGTGTACCATGATGCCTTGGAAAGCAGGCATATAGGGGAAACACCACAAGGGTGTACCATGATGCCTTGAAAAGCAGGCATACAGGGGAAAGGAGAAAAGCAGAATGGAGATTTTAAGATGTGAAGGGGTCAGGAAGGTATATGGCGACCGGGGCAATCAGGTGGTGGCCCTTGACGGGATTGATCTGTCCGTAAACAGGGGCGAATTTGTGGCAATCGTAGGTGCATCTGGTTCAGGCAAGTCCACTCTGCTGCATATTCTCGGCAGTGTGGACAAACCTACGGACGGAAAAGCCATGGTT
>CAYWRB010000462.1:0-2851 GCA_964460025.1 uncultured Hungatella sp. | reverse complement strand
GAACACGTCTGACAGATGACGTTTCTCTGGATATTGATGTGAAGAATACGCAGGACTATTCGATAGGGCTTATTTATACGGATACCTATGATGGAGACAGCGGTGATTTTCATATAGGCACATCGGTGACAGCAAGGGGATATCTTATAGCGGACCTATCCCTGACAGGCGTGGTAAACCAGCTGGAAAAAGGCGTTTCGGTCCAGGCAGACATCGACGAACTGCGGATTGTGGTTATGAATGAGACCGGACGGGTGACCTTAAGCGGGGAATACTATTTCAGGCCGCTGTCAAAGGAGATAAAGGCTCCGGAAGGTGAAAGATTTGATGTCGTGGCGGCATTGGAGGAAGAATGGGCGGCCGTGGGATCAGAAATATTCTTGAAGCTTTTGGCTATGAACCGTCAGCTGGGCATAACGGAGCCAGTGGAGATACCATGAACAGAATAAGCATGAACTTGGTTTATTTGAAAATGGAGTTGAAAAGGGCGAAAAAAAGGATACTTTCCCTTTATGCAGGGGTGGCGTTGCTGCTGCTTCTGTCAGCTGTCATTGTTCTTTTAGCCAGCCGGGTGCTGTATGGGGATGCAGTGGTTGGGCGGGTGCCTGTGGGCGTGTCTATGCCGGAGGATGACCCGTTGGCGAGACAGGTGGTCCGGATGCTGAGTACGCTGGACAGTGTAAAAAGTGTCTGCGACTTCGAATATATGAATCGGGAGGCCGGTTTGGAAGCACTGGAAAAGGGAGAACTGTATGCCGTGCTGGATGTACCGGAGAATTTTGTCCAGGGGATTATGAACGGGGATAATATACCGGTGACAGTTTGGATGGCAAAGGATATGGGGATAGAAGGAAAGATATTCCAGGAGCTGGCAGATGCCGGCGCGCTGACCTTAAGCGCCGGCCAGGCAGGTATCTATGCCGGGAATGAACTGTATCGCATCTATGGGCTGGATGAATGGATTGCCCGTCTGGAACTGGATTTAAATAATCAATACATGGATTACGGCCTTCGGCGGTCCGTATATTTCCGGCACCGGAAGGTAGAGGCAACCGGGGATGTCAGTGTGGTTCAATTTTATGAAATCAGTATCTATGTACTGTTTCTTTTTATGACGGCGATTCCGGTGTCCGGGTATCTGATTCCATGGAAAAAGACGATGGTGTGGAAATTAAAGTCTGCCGGAGTGGGTATCGGAAGCCAGATTGGCGCCCGGATTGCCGGAATGACAGTGTTGCTTTTGCTGGGTACTCTTCCGATTATTCTCATCTTGACTCTGACAGGGCAGATTCCCTGGAATGAGATGATGGCAGTGGTGTGGCTGCTTTCCTGTACGGCAGCGGCTTCTATGGTTGTGCTTTTGTTTCAGTTAGCCGGAAATCTGCTGGGCGGAATTATGCTGCTGTTTTTTGTGATGACAGGCCAGCATTTTCTGGCGGGAGGAGTTCTTCCTCTGGTATTTTTGCCACCTTCTCTCCAAAAACTTGCTCCATGGCTCCCGTCCTCTGTTTTGATGGACAGTATGAAGATGGCCGTATCCGGGACATGGGATTACAGAAAGCTGGCGGCGTGTATAATTCTGATCTGGGTATCATGGTTGGTCAGTGTGATGGCGGAAAGGAAGAGACGATGAGAAGTATAGGGATTTGGTTTTTTCTGACCTGTAAGAGGTATTTAAAAAAGTTATCCTTTCTCTTGATTCTTTTGGCTCTTCCGGCAGCAACCTTTTTTATTAGAAGGGCGGAGAGGCAGAAGGCGCAGGAGATCCGGATTGCCGTGAGTGTCCAGGGGGAAAAGGAGAATTCCGGAGCAGGCGAATTGGGAGAGAACACTTCTTTGGAGCAGATGCTGCTAAACCGGCTTGTAGAGACGGGAGAGAAAGAAGAAAATTCGCTGTTTTATTTTTATAAATGTGACAGCGAAGAACAGCTGAAGGAAGAGGTGGTTACAGGAAAAGCAGAGTGCGGTTATGTTATCTCATCGGGACTTAGGGATAAGCTGGATGAGAAAGATTTTAAACGCAGCATCCTGGTATATTCTTCTCCTTCCACTGTATTGGATTCCCTTTCCACAGAAGTGGTATTTGCGTCTCTGATGGAATTATACGGAAAAGAGATTTTTTTGGATTATATTTCAGGGCAGGAGACGGTAAAGGAGGCTGCTGCATCTGCAGGGGTGGACAACCGGCAGCTGGAAGTACAGGCAGAAGAAATTTATGACAAGTGGATGGGAAACGGAAGTACTTTTCGGTTTCAATACCGGCAGATTGGGATAGATGAAAGTTTGGCTGATGAAGCACAGCAGGCCATATCTGTTTTTCCTGTGCGGGGATTTGTGGCGGTGTATCTCTTTATAACAGGTCTGTACAGCGCCGTAATGCTGGGACTGGATGAGAAGAAAGGGCTGTTTCTGTCTCTTCGCCGGGAAGAGCGAAGGTGGTGCCGGGGGGCGGTTCTTGCAGCTCCGATTTTTCTTGCCTTTCTGTCCGGCTTTGCAGCTTTGGCATCAGGAGGATGCCTGCAGGGAGCAGGAAAGGAAGCAGGCGCTATGGGAGCTTATTTTGGGGCAGTGTGTTTGTTTTCCTATGGATTAAAAGCAGTATGCAGAAAAACTCAGGTGATGTGCTGTCTGATTCCTCTGTTTTTGGTAGGAAGCCTGGTGTTTACCCCGGTATTTGTGGATATCGGACAGTTTTTTCCGGAATTTGGATGGATGGGGAAGTTGTTTTTGCCATTTTATTATCTTAGAGCATTTTAATGAAAAAACCGGCATGAATTTTCACGCCGGTTTTTTATGTCATTTAATTCCCATTAACACTTCTCTTCACATAAGTGGTGTGCAGCAGATGATG
>CAYWRB010000461.1:0-2855 GCA_964460025.1 uncultured Hungatella sp. | reverse complement strand
ATACCCCGCTGCTCTGCAGCGCTACAAGCTTGATGCCCCGTTGCTTGCAGTGGGGTTTTTGACTTCGGATCCTTCTGTTTCAAACCCTCTTGCTTCAATCCTTCTATTCCGAGGCCTCTTGTTCCGAATCCTTCGGCAGGCTCTGCATATACTGATGCATGGATTCTGCCACGATCTTTGAGTGAGCAACCGCCTCCACTACGGTCCTGGCGCCGTTTACCACATCTCCGGAGGCAAAGATCCCCGGCCTGGTGGTATGGCCTGTCTCATCTGCTACCAGAAGCCCACGTTTGTTAGCCGCCAATCCTTCCGTGGTATTGACAATTCGGTTCTGCGGTCCCTGGCTGATGGAGATGATGACGCTGTCAGCAGGATACAGTTTATTGGAATCAGGAACATCTTCAAAGCTTCCGTCTTCCTGTTCAATCACATCTTTAAAGATTACCCCTTCATCTGTTATTTCCACAGGGGCTTTGTTGTACTCAAAATCAACTCCCTCCAGCTGAGCATAGCTGAACTCATGCTGGCTGGCAGCCACCTTTTTCGTGAGGGAGAAACAGGTAAGATACCGGGCACCCTTGCGGATAGCGGTTCTGGCCACGTCCATGGCGGCATTGCCTGCGCCGATGACAATGACCCGTTCACCCAGATTGTAACTGTCCGGATTGTTCAGATAATTGATTCCGAAATGAACATGTCCTAAAGTCTCACCCTTAATATGGAGCGCATTGGGTTTCCACACCCCTGTGCCTACGAAAATCGACTTATAACCATCCCGGAACAGATCATCGATTCCGATAGCCCCTCCGATATGGGTGTTAGGCCGGAATTTGATTCCTTTCATATCAATATGCCGGTATTTAATATCATCCAGAACCGATTTGGGGAGACGGAATTCCGGAATCCCATAACGAAGCACGCCGCCCAGCTTGTCCTTGCCCTCGAAAATCGTGACATCATAGCCGTAGCGGGCCAGGATAATGGCGATGGTGATTCCGGCAGGACCGGAGCCGATGATTGCCACCTTCATTCCGTTGGAAGACGCAGGGCCTTTTACCATCTTGTTGGCATAGGTGGTGGAAATGTAATTCTCAATGGTAGAAAAATGAACCGGCGCGCCTTTTTTCCCCAGGACACAGTGGCCCTCGCACTGGTTCTCGTGGTTGCACACCAGGCTGCACACCGTAGTCAGAGGATTATTTTCAAATAACATCCTGCCTGCCTGATCTAATTTGTTATCTTTTAACAGCTTGATGACTTCAGGAATGGGAGTACTGATGGGGCAGCCCTTCTGACACTGGGGAACCTTGCATCCCAGACAGCGGTTAGCCTCATCCATAACATGTAGAGCCATAATCTTGATACCTCCTATTCAATTGTTACTATTTTTGTTATTTTAACACAGAATATATTTTTCTTCCATATATAATGTTTGCAGTTTTTGGTAGAATGTTTATAACCGAAATTTATAATATCTATTCCTATTATATAGTTGACAAACAGGTCTGGGATTGATAAGATAAAAGCTACTTATAATAAAGAAAGCAGGCATTTTCTATGGATCGAATTGTTTTATCATTGCTGGTAGACAATACTGCCGGCGTTTTAAGCCGCGTGGCAGGACTGTTCAGCCGCCGGGGATATAACATTGAAAGTTTGACGGTAGGTGTGACGGCAGACGAGAGGTATTCCCGTATGACCGTCGTTTCCACCGGAGATCAGGAGATTTTGGAGCAGATTGAGAAACAGCTTCGGAAGCTGGAGGATGTGCGGGATATCAAAGAACTGAAACCCGGACATTCCGTATACCGGGAACTGATTATGATAAAGGTGCGGGCCAACGCCAGCGAGAGACAGGCTATCAGCGCCATATCGGAGATTTTCCGCGCGACCATCGTAGATGTGGGAAGAGAGTCCCTGACCGTGATGCTGACGGGAGATCAGTCCAAGCTGGACGCGCTGATTAATCTGCTGGGAGACTACGAGATTCTGGAACTGGCCAGAACCGGACTTACAGGCTTGTCCAGAGGCGCTGATGATGTCCGGTATCTTCCCTGACTACTTTCAGGACAGGGATTCCGCCATGGAGACCGAAGTGTGGACAGGCGGGGCCGGATACACAAAGCAGGCGAAAGCCTTTGCCGCAGGCAGATGCTTTAACTTAAATACGATATATGATTTTAAAAGAGAGAATCTTAGGAGGAAGTAACAATGGCAAAGATTTATTATCAGGAAGACTGTAACTTATCCATGCTGGAGGGCAAGACCATTGCGGTCATCGGCTACGGCAGCCAGGGGCATGCCCATGCACTGAACGCAAAGGAGTCCGGCTGCAACGTGATCATCGGCCTTTACGAGGGAAGCAAGTCCTGGGCAAAAGCAGAGGCCCAGGGGTTCCAGGTATATACGGCGGCAGAGGCTGCCAAAAAAGCAGATATCATCATGATCCTGATCAACGACGAACTGCAGGCAGACATGTACAAGAAAGACATTGAGCCAAACCTGGAAGAAGGCAATATGCTGATGTTTGCCCATGGCTTCAACATTCACTTCGGCTGCATCAAGCCTCCCAAGAATGTGGACGTAACTATGATTGCCCCCAAGGGTCCGGGCCACACCGTTCGTTCCGAGTATCTGGAAGGCAAGGGAGTTCCCTGTCTGGTAGCTGTGGAGCAGGATGCGACCGGCAAGGCACTGGATATGGCGTTGGCTTACGCATTGGCCATCGGCGGTGCGAGAGCAGGGGTTCTCGAGACTACCTTCCGCACCGAGACCGAGACCGACCTCTTCGGTGAGCAGGCTGTTCTGTGCGGCGGCGTGTGCGCCCTGATGCAGGCGGGCTTTGAGACTCTGGT
>CAYWRB010000460.1:0-2856 GCA_964460025.1 uncultured Hungatella sp. | reverse complement strand
TGTGGGCAAAGTTGATCATATCCGGAGTAAAGCCTCCGCAGGGACGCATGTTTACTTCCAGGGCAATGACATCGCCTTTCTTGCCAAGTCCTTCATGGTCGCTTAAAAGACGGAAAAATTCAAAATGGATGAAGCGGCTCTTTACGCCGAAGCTTTTTACTGCAGCCCGGCCGGCAGCCTTGGTGTCCTCAGACAGTTCTTTCACAATATAGTAGATGGAATTGTCGGAATTATTGACAATGTCCATGATGGAATTGGGGGTCACATTTCCTGTCTCAAACATAGGTTCCCCCTTGGAGTCAATGATAGCATCATAGGAATTGACCTCCGCATCGATAAACTCCTCCATGATATAGGGGATGTAATCCAGTTTCTCTTCAAAGAATTGTTCAAGTTCCTCATCGTTGGAAAGTTTGTATGTATGGGAAGCGCCTACCCCGTTGTCCGGCTTGGTGACCACAGGATATCCCACTTCCCTGATAAATGCCTTACAAGCTTCCAGAGTATCTACCAGATGGAAACGGGCTGTGGGGATACCGGCCTTTTTGTAATATTCCTTCATCTTGGATTTGTATTTAGCCCTGGGAATATCCTCCGTGTGGAATCCGGAAGTAATGTTGAAATCCGTCCGCAGCCTGGCATCTCGTTCCAGCCAGTATTCATTGTTGGACTCCAGCCAGTCGATCCGCCCGTGTTTGAAAATGAAAAAAGCTACGGCCCGGTATACCTGGTCTTCATTTTCCAGACTGTCTACCTTATAGTACTCGTTTAAGCTGTCTTTCAGATCCTGGGTCAATTCATCATAAGGCTGGTCGCCGATTCCAAGAACGTTCATCCCGTTATGTTTAAGCTCCTTACAGAACTGCCAGTAATTGGTGGGAAAATTTGGGGAAATAAAAACCACATTTTTCATACTCATGCTCCTCCTTTAGAACCTCGTTCGCATTTTCTATTATTCATCTTTTGTACCTTCTGTGGATAGGGCCTTTCCTCTGTCCTGAAGGCACCTTGTCATCGAAGCAGATAGGGCACAAAATAGGTGACCTGCTTATACCACCATGGCCAGTCGTGAGCGCAGTCGTAACCCCAGAAATCCACCCATGCCGGAATCCTCTTGTTCTGAAGGATTCCCTGAAGCTGTCTGGTGGTATCCGGAATCTCCCATGGTCCCTGGCCTACACAGATAACCGCCTTGTTGTTGCGGTACATGCCCATATAGGGGTGGTCCTCCGGCATATTGGGGAGGTAATGGACCGGGGAATTTAAGTAAACCAGTTCGTCCATATATCCGTCGAAGCCATAGTCTGCGGTATAGATACCGCTTAAAGCCAAAAGCCCGTCAAAAATATCCGGATGCTGGAAATACAGATTGGCAGCATGGGTAGCGCCTAAGCTGCAGCCAAAGGTGATGATGCCGGGATTGCCTTCCCAGCCGTTTCTCTCATTCACCATCTTTCGGATAAAAGGAGCCATCTCGTCAACAATAAAGTGATTCCACTGTTCATGGCGGCGGATCCTCCAATAAGGATCTCCGGATTTGTTGGACCAGGTTTCTTCATCCATGGTGTCAATGGAAAAGACCATGATCTGTCCGGAGTCGATCCAGGGAGCCCAGACATCGGTCATGTGGAAATTTTCAAAATCAAAGAACCGTCCGTTCTGGCACGGAATATACAGGACAGGCCTGCCTGCGTGCCCGTAGACTTTACACTCCATGTCCCTGCCCAGTGCCGGGCTGTATTGCTTGAAATATTGAGTTTCCATAAATCGTTTCTCCTTTTAAAGTAAAATTTTGCCGGAAATCGGTGTATTGCCTTGGTTGATTATGATTAAGCCAGATATGAGGAGGCCCAATGGTACCGGTCAAATCTCATACATCAGGGTATTAAGAAAGAAAGGAACCTGCTTCTCCCAGCTGGCTTCGCAGTGGGTACCTCCCGGTATGACCCTTAAGTTCAGAAGTACATGGCGCTTGAGAAGAGCAGTGGAGATTCGGGAAAACTGCCGTTCCATTTTTGCATGGTTGGAAAACTCCAGAGCGCCGTAATCCATGTAGAGAACCGTGTCAGGGGCCAGAGAAGCTTGGGAGATCAGATGCTCCAGCTTGTCAGGCGCCACCCACAGAGACGGCGAGAGAGCAGCAGCTTTGGAGAAATATCGGTTATACTGGATAAGTGCAAACAGACTCATAAGTCCGCCCATAGAACTGCCTGCAATAAACGTGTGTTCCCTGTCCGGAATGGTGCGGTAGCGGCGGTCAACCTGCCGCTTAAACGTACGAATCATCCATCTCATGGTAGTTCTGCCCCGGCCTGTAATGGCGCCGAACTTTTGATCCTTAAAGGAATAGGGAGAATACTCGCTCAGACGGCCGTTGTCCGGACTGTGATTGCACTCTACGGCAGCGATGATCAGAGGCGTCCCCGTAAAGTCCATATATTCCTCCATGCCCCAGCTTTTTCCGTAAGTGGCATGATCATCAAAGAAGACATTGTGTCCGTCAAACATGTACAAGACAGGGTAACGCCTGTCCGGCTCATAATGATAAGACTCAGGGAGATAAATATAAGCCCGCCGGGTCTCGCTGCCTGTCAGCTCGGGAATGGTAATATTCCATACTTCAACCATAAATACTTCCTCCATAAGCGTCAAAATGTCTTTTGCCGCTTCAGCTGTAATAATGATTTAATATACCACAATCATGCATAAATATCAAGAACGCGTTAAAAATTTAATGTTTTAAATTGATACAGCAATAACGGCTCAGCAACAATTCTCAGAATTCAATTATGATTCATCGGTTCCGGAGATTTTTCTTCTCTTAGGCTTCCACTTACGGGCACAGAATACAAAATG
>CAYWRB010000459.1:0-2859 GCA_964460025.1 uncultured Hungatella sp. | reverse complement strand
AACAACAACCATTGAAAAAACAGAAGATGATGGTTCAGGTAATCCTATAACAACGACAACAACAACAACAGAAGATGTAACTAAAACGATATATTTAGGAACGGTCGGCATTGCCACATTCCAGAACCCAAATGGTTTAACTAAAATAGGTGGTAACTACTATAATGCAACTGCAGGTGACAATACTGGTGAATCCAGTGCCACAATTCCTGGTGGGCCGGTTTCGGACTTGATGACTGGTTATATCGAAGCCTCCAACGTAGACCTGGCGAAGGAGTTTGCGGATATGATTACCACTCACAGAGGTTTCCAGGCCAATTCTAAGATGATTACCGTGTCGGATGAGATGTTGTCTGATTTGGTGGCTATGAAGCGGTAGTGGGATTGAGATAGGAATGTAGGGAATCGAGTATGAGATGGCGCAGGAATGACAACCAGAAGATGGCGGACAGGAGACGGGCTGCTTATAAGGAACGGATATCAGGGGAGAGGAAGAGGGAGCATTATAACCTCTCCCCATGGGTGGAGACGGAAGAGCAGGAACTGAAAGAAGGGGCAAGAGGCATGATTAAGGTTACACGGTTGAGTGATGAGATCCTGTATTTGAACATTTTTCAGATTGAGAGTATTGAGTCCATACCTGAGACGAAGATAAAGATGATGAATGGCTATTATTATCTGGTGAAGGATTCGGAAGATTCCATATTAGAGCAGATGAAGGGGTTTTTTAGGAGCTGTTTTGTCTTGGATGACAAGAGTAAAGGTCAGTGATGTCCCGACATATTTTAGACAAGGAGCAGGAATTAGGAGGATAAAACAATGGATTTGACAACGCTTATCGGCATCATAATGGCCCTGGGTCTTATTGTATGGGGAATTGGTTTTGATAAGCTGGGAAACTTTGTTGATATGCAAAGCCTTGCAATCGTTTTAGGAGGAGCAATAGCAGCAATTATAGCCAGCTATCCTTTCCGTATCTTGAAAGATATGCCCAAGCATATTGCAGTATGCTTTCGGGGAGGAAAATATAATATTCCGAAATTGGTGGATCAGCTGGTGGACCTGGCTATGCTTGCCAGACAGAGCGGTCTTCTGGCTTTGGAGGAGAAGGCGGCGGATATCAAGGAACCGTTCTTTAAGCAGAGCGTTCTGATGATTGTGGATGCCAATGATCCGGACAAGGTCAGGGAAATGCTGGAAAAAGAGATGGACGATATGATGGCAAGGCATGATGAAGCGGCCGGAATCTATGAGAAGATGTCCGCCTATGCACCTGCGTTCGGTATGATCGGTACTCTGGTAGGTTTGATTAACATGTTGAAGGGCATGGACCTGGGGGATGGCGGGGGAGCCAGCAGCCTGGGGCAGGATATGTCCGTAGCTCTTATCACTACTTTTTATGGAAGTGCTCTTGCCAATATTTTCTGTCAGCCGATTGCCAAGAAGCTGAGGATCCGTCAGGCGGAGGAAGAGCTTTACTGTACCACCATTGTTGAGGGTGTCATGGGGATTCAGGCAGGGGAGAATCCGCAGTTTCTGCGTGAGCATTTGATTTCCTGTATGAAACAGTCCCAGAAGAAGAAACTTTTGTTGAAGGCAGCAGGCGGCAGCGGAGCGGCTGCCGGCGGAGGTGAAGGCTGATGGGCAGAAGAAAAAAGGGCGGAGGCGGAGGCGAAGACTGCGGAAGCTGGATGGACACTTACGGTGACATGGTGACCCTTCTTTTGTGTTTTTTTGTAATGCTGTATTCCATGTCCAACCTGGACCAGCAGAAGTGGGAGGTCTTCGTCAAGAGTATCTTTCCCAACTCCGACGATCTGGAACAGGTTGCCATCAACGAGAATATCTCTGAAGGCGAGTATGACGTATCAGGCCAGTTAGAAATGGAAGAGGAGCCTGATGTAGACGGAGAACTGGAGGATCTGTATCTGGTTCTGGTGAAGAAATTGAATGAGAGCGGTGTTGAAGGGGTGTCGGTCTCCCAGGGAGAGGGATATACCTTCATTTCCTTTGAAAATCAGGCGTTTTTTAATGGGGACAGTTCAACACTGACGGAAGAAGCCAAACAGGTTTTGGATGTGTTCAGCGATATTATTGCACCGGAGGCTGAGAGGATTTCTCAGATTGAGATCATGGGGCATACGGCTCAGGCAAGGCCGGATCAGCCCAACAACGTGAGGACGGACCGGCTGCTTTCGGCTATGCGTTCTGCCGAGGTAGCTGCTTATATACAGAGTAAGGATATTATTGAGCCCAGTAAGCTGGTGGGTATAAGTTACGGACAGTTCCGTCCCGTAGCCAGCGCGGATACCAGAGAAGGAAGGGCTAAGAACCGAAGGGTTGAATTCCTGATTGTGGATGCAGGGGCTGATATTAAGTCTATGAACGACTATTATGATGAGTATTACAACAGGCTGGAGGAAGGCTCCGTGATGGTTACGGACGGGACATCTACAGAGGTACCAGACGGATTTTCTACTATTGAAGGCGACAGCATGGAGGGGGAAGCCAGTATGATTGAAGACCCTCAGACAGTGAATGACGGAGGCTCCCAGGCACCGGCGGAAGGCCAGGCACCAGTAGAGGGCCAGGCACCGGCACAGTAGGAACACAGGCACACAGTAATTTGAGAAAAGGTGGCTTTTATACATGGCAGACGTATTATCTCAGAGTCAAATTGACGCACTTTTGAAGTCTATGAATTCCGGCGGATCGTCGGAGGCGGAGGCTGACGCCCCTAAGGCGGTGGAAGCAAAAGCCGAGAAGAAAATAGAAAAGGCAGAGGAAATCAAGTACAGCAAGTACGATTTCTACAGTCCAAGAAAGTTCACCAAGGATAAGATGAAGATTCTGACCAGC
>CAYWRB010000458.1:0-2866 GCA_964460025.1 uncultured Hungatella sp. | reverse complement strand
GATGCGTACCGTCTCACGAAGATCTTTCTGTCTCTGAACCGCTTCATATACATCGATAAGGCTGCAATCCGCCATCCATGGTTCCGAGACCTTGGTTGCCGTAGGATTCCTCCTGAGCACCAGTTCACAGTAGGTCCGAACCAGCCCTTTCTGCTTATCGTAAAAGTCCACAACTGTCTTAAATCGAACCGCCCGCAGTTTATAATTACTGAAAAACAGCTGAATGGTATCGTCAGGATCTATGACCACCCTGGCCCTGGACAACGGCCGGTTATCCGTCCCGTATACCAGACAGCTTTCACAGCTTTTCATCTTCATTATGCTATCTCCCTCTCCGTTTTCTGCTGATTCCTACAGCCGTGATCTGCTCTTTTGCTATTCCCCACGTTTCTTCCGAATCTCATCACAGCGTCATATTCCCCACTTCTCTGCTGGCATTCAGCATGGTCTGCACACGCAGAAGCTCTATCAGGCTGGCAAAACTGGATTTACTGATGGTAATGGTATCCCCGTCTTCCCCTGCCTCCCCCGCAGATACGGAGTTTAGAATACCTGACAGCATGCTTGATGTGCTTCCCAAACCATAGGAGCCGCCATAAAGCCCCATCAGCTGATTGTAGCTTGCCGTGCTGTCGGAAGATGTCCCGTATAAGCTCAACAGCTGACTGGTGGAAAGGCCGCTGTAACTGCCCGTATTGCCATAGATTCCTGCCAGACCGGTGCCGCTACTGTTCACCAGTTTCCCTGCATAGATGGGAGAACCGTTCAGATAGGATGTGACTGTCTTTACATAGTTTTGTGTCTCTTTATACGGAGGGATTCCGCCATATTTCTGAACACTGTTAGGCCCCGCATTGTAGGCGGCTAAAGCCAGGCTTACATTGCCGTCAAATCGCTCCAGATTCTCTTTCAGATACTTAGTTCCCCCCATAATGTTCTGTCTTGCATCATAAGGATTCGTAACTCCCAGAGACCTGGCCGTAGAAGGCATAAGCTGCATCACACCAATGGCCCCCGCCTTGGAAACGGCATTGGGGTTAAAATTAGACTCTGCCTTGGCAACAGCCTTTATTAAATCTACCGATACATGATATGTGGAAGCAGCCTCTTCAAAAATAGCGTCCATGCTTTCCGTAACATTGCTGTTCTGATATATACTGTCAAATATACTCTTAAAATTGCTGTTAACCTTTTCTGAAGGACTGTTTTTGCTATAGAGCGCTTTTACTTCATCTAAATTGCCAACAGATGTCACCAATGCCATAGTGTATGTCCTCTTTCTCACTTTTCTTCTTTCATTCTCTTGTTCTCTATCATACCACTTCTATGTTCAAATGTCTAATACTAATCTCATTCTCTGTTATACTATTGGGCCACCCCGCTGGGGCCTATGGTCAGCCCTTCGATTACGGTGTTGACAGCCATACTGCCATCAGGATAAAAATAATACCACAGGCCTCCAACTTGAACCCAGCCGGTCTGCATCATGCCGTTCTTGTCCATATAATACCATTTCCCGTTAACCTGAACCCAGCCGGTCTGCATACGTCCGGAACCATCCAGATAATACCACGTTCCCGGCCCCGGCTGAATCCAGCCGGTCTGCATGGCGCCGTTGTCGGCCATATAGTACCAGGAATCTCCCGGCGGCAGCACCCAGCCGGTCTGCATAATACCATTCTGACTTAAGTAATACCACACGCCGCCAATATTCTGCCACCCTTTCACGGGCTTGCCCTTCTGATCATAATAATACCACTTGTCATCCTCCTTCTTCCAACTGCCGGAACCCGAGTCGGCTCCCCCGCCCGGAGAGTTGTTGGAACTTGTGGTATCCTCATATAAAATCTCATAGTCCGAGGAGGTGATAAAGATGCCCTCTTTAAAACATTTTTTATCTTCAGAAGTAATCGGAACCGCCTTTACCTCATAATAATATACTCTGCCGTCATCTTTTATGTATGGATCCAAATCCGCGTAAGGAGTTTTTACCGTCAGCTTTTTCACGGTCTTATTGTCACCATATAAGACGACCGAATAGCCGGGAGCATAATCAACAGAATTCCACACCGCCCGGTTTTTCACCGTGGCACTCCAGCCTGCCCTGGAAGTATTCCCCAGAACGGAAATTGGCTTATAATCTACTTTCACCAGCAGCTTACTGTTTCCTGAAGCCCTGGCCGATACGAAATCCGCCCCTTTTACTTTACACTGGTTTTTATTAAGGGATGCCGGAAAAATCTTTCCCCCTGCTGCTTCCACCGTAACCGTAATCCTTACCTTAGAACCAGGCTTCCACTTTTCATGTTTGGTCTGGTACTCAACGCTTCCCAAAGAACATCCTGTTCCACTGACCGTAATCTCAGGCTCCGGAACCTCCTCCACATCCCCGAAGGATGCCTTAAATGTAACGGACACACTTTCAATAACACTGGAATCCGCTCCGTAAACCTCCATGCCTTTTCCAAAAATGAAACATGCTGCTGTCATGGCACAGACATATGCCATAACCCCAATTTTTATGATACTTCTTTTTATCGCTTTCTTTCTTACCATCTGCCGCCATTCCTTTCCCATGGCTAAGGGTGAATCTCTACTGCTCCCATACGCCTTCCGAATTGACATAGAGTCCGTCAACCGTCGTGTCATGAGCCATGGCCCCATCGCCTGGATAGAAATAGTACCACTTGCCGTCAATCTCATACCAGCCGTTGACCAACTGGCCATTGGCGTCTGCAAAATACGTCTTCTGATCTCGTATAAACCAGCCGGTAAACATAGCTCCCTGAAGACTGTTATCGATTTCATTAAGATAATACCATTTTCCGTTCAGCTGAAGCCAGCCGGTATAAAGGCTTCCGTCCTG
>CAYWRB010000457.1:0-2889 GCA_964460025.1 uncultured Hungatella sp. | reverse complement strand
TTCGACAACGGAGAGAAGGAGGTTTTCGGAAAATGAGTGTTCAATTATTAGATAAAACACGAAAAATTGGAAAGTTATTGCACAATAACAATTCAAACAAGGTAGTATTTAATGATATCTGCAAGGTCCTGGGAGAGATTCTTGAGTCCAATATTTTGGTTATCAGCAAAAAAGGAAAGATTCTGGGAATCGGTACATGGCCTGGCGTAGACGAGATTGAAGAGCTGATTGATGAGAAGCTGGGCGGTTTTGTAGATAAGATGTTAAATGAACGCCTCTTAAGCATCCTTTCTACCAAGGAGAATGTGAACCTGGCTACACTTGGCTTTGCGGAAGAATATGTAAAGAAATATCAGGCCATTATTACACCCATTGATATTGCCGGTGAGCGTCTGGGAACCTTGTTTATTTATAAAGAAGATGCTCAATATGACATTGACGATATTATTTTAAGCGAATACGGAACCACCGTAGTGGGACTTGAGATGATGCGTTCCGTAAATGAGGAGAATGCGGAGGAGACCAGGAAGATTCAGATTGTGAAATCAGCAATCAGTACCTTATCTTTTTCCGAACTGGAAGCTATTACTCATATATTTGATGAATTAGATGGAAATGAGGGGATTCTGGTTGCCAGCAAGATTGCGGACCGTGTCGGCATTACCCGTTCGGTGATTGTCAATGCCCTCAGAAAATTTGAAAGTGCGGGCGTAATTGAATCACGGTCTTCAGGAATGAAAGGAACATACATCAAGGTGCTGAATGATGTTGTGTTTGACGAACTGAGACAGTTGAAGAATTCAGGCGGGGCCAAGTGACAACGGGATCGTAGCGCTCGTAGCGCAAAAAGTTCTTGCAATATGGAAATTTCTGTGTTATATTTTAGAAGTTGAGGTTAAATATAAAAGACACGTCTGTCTGATTCCAAGGGCGGTGCCGGAATGATAGATTTTTATGTCTGGTCCCCGAGGAAGTATGAGATGCAGGCGGAAGTTTAAAAACCAAATGGAGGTAGAATCATGAGTGTTATTTCTATGAAACAGCTTTTGGAAGCAGGTGTACATTTCGGACACCAGACAAGAAGATGGAACCCTAAGATGGCTCCTTACATTTACACGGAGAGGAACGGTATCTACATCATTGACCTTCAGAAGTCCGTAGGTAAGGTAGACGAAGCATACAATGCAATTACCGATATTGTGGCTGAGGGCGGAACCATCCTGTTTGTGGGAACCAAGAAGCAGGCGCAGGATGCCATCAAGACAGAGGCAGAGCGCTGTGGCATGTTCTATGTAAATGAGAGATGGTTAGGCGGTATGCTGACCAACTTCAAGACGATTCAGAGCAGAATTGCAAGATTGAAAGAGATCGAAGTGATGTCTGAGGACGGAACATTTGATGTTCTTCCGAAGAAAGAAGTTATCCAGATTAAGAAGGAATGGGAGAAGTTAGAGAGAAACTTAGGCGGAATCAAAGAGATGAAGAGGATTCCGGATGCAATCTTTATTGTAGATCCTAAGAAGGAAAGAATCTGTGTTCAGGAAGCTCATACTTTAGGTATCCCGTTAATCGGTATCTGCGATACCAACTGTGATCCGGAAGAATTGGATTACGTTATTCCAGGCAATGACGATGCAATCAGAGCCGTTAAATTGATCGTGGCTAAGATGGCAGATGCAGTAATTGAGGCAAATCAGGGAGAAGCAGTGGACGCCTACGAGGAAGCGGATATGGCGGAAGCAGAAGAGACTGTAGAGGAATAAAGACAGGACGGATGCTTCAACCTGTTGGAATGACGGGTTGAAGCATTTTTTCACTTTGTAGGAAATGTTATTTTAGGGTGCGAATGAGTTTTATCTTAATCATAGGTTCGAGAAAATATATTTAAATGGAGGAAATAGACATGGCAGTTACAGCGGCAATGGTAAAAGAATTAAGAGAAATGACCGGTGCAGGTATGATGGATTGCAAGAAGGCTCTTGCAGCTACCGATGGTGATATGGATAAAGCAGTTGAGTTTTTGAGAGAGAAGGGACTTGCCGGTGCGGCAAAGAAGGCCGGACGTATTGCGGCAGAAGGTATTGTTGTTACCGCTCTCACAGAGGATGCAAAGAAAGCAGTTGTGGTTGAGGTAAATGCGGAGACAGACTTCGTTGCAAAGAATGAGAAATTCCAGAACTATGCAGCAGATGTGGCCGCTCAGGCATTGGTTACAACAGCAGCAGATATCGATGCGTTTATGGCTGAGACATGGGCAAAGGATACTACCATGACCGTAAAGGATGCGCTGTCTTCTCAGATCTCCATTATCGGCGAGAACATGAACATCAGAAGATTTGAGCAGGTTGTTGAAGAGAACGGTTTCGTGGCTTCCTACATCCACGGCGGCGGCAAAATCGGTGTGCTGGTTGATGTGGAGACGGATGTTGTCAACGATGCGGTAAAAGAGATGGCGACGAACGTGGCAATGCAGGCCGCAGCTTTGAAGCCGATGTATACGGACAGAAGCGAAGTGAGCGAGGAGTTCATCGAGCATGAGAAGGGAATTTTGATGGCTCAGATCCAGAATGATCCTAAGGAGGCTTCCAAGCCGGAGAAGGTAATCGCAGGCATGATTCAGGGAAGAATTAATAAGGAACTGAAGGAAATCTGCCTGATGGATCAGGTGTATGTGAAGGCAGAAGACGGCAAGCAGTCTGTAGATCAGTATGTGAAGGCCGTGGCGAAGGAGAACGGGGCGAATATTAAGATTAAGAAGTTCGTTCGGTTCGAGACCGGCGAAGGATTGGCCAAAAAAGAGGAGAATTTCGCTGAGGAAGTGGCGAAGCAGATGGGGGCTATGTAGTCTCTAAAACATTGAATTTCATAGTGATTTTGTAGAGCTTCGGA
>CAYWRB010000456.1:0-2913 GCA_964460025.1 uncultured Hungatella sp. | reverse complement strand
GCCTCGCTGTTTTCGCCGCTTTGCCGTTTTCATTTTCATTCGCTGGCACTCAGTAAACGATAACCAATTTCCTCTGTTTAGGAAACATTTTTCAGAGAACCGCTTCTATTTGTCTGACAGATATGATACTATGGTGTCAGCAAAAAGGAGGTATTCGCATTCATGGAAAACCAAGGGGCGTCTCATTCTGAAAAATTCTTTCGCAAAGCCATGCTTGTCCTTCTCTGTATTATGGTCTTAGCAGGCAGAATGTATTATCGGTTATACCAGAATTATATGAATCTGAATGTATTGGAATTCCGTCTGTCTCACACCCGTTTGGAACTGCCATGTACAGTTGATGATATCCAGGCATGCGGTTACCAGGTAGATACTGCCAGCGGCCAATGTAAATACCAGGGCTTGGATTTAGCGCACCTTTATATCACAACGGATGAAAACGGCATAGTATATGAGGTTTATACGGATGACCTGATGTGCAACCTCGAAATTTATGGCAATATCAGTATGGGCCAAGAAAGCCTAAAAGAATCCGGAGAACGCATTAAAAAAGCATACGGAAAACCGGCAGAAGAGAACGGGAATACAAAAACCTATATAAAATATAAGACCGAAACCGAATATGCATATGTTGTAAAAACTGGTGTTATAATCAGTCGAATCGGGATTGTTGCGGATAAACCGTCAAATGATTTGTATTTTCCTTTTTAAAACAGTTCCGAGTGCGTGCCAGCACGATAAAGCATCAATACTAAAACATTATCTATCACTTCATATATCAGTAACCAATCCGGCTCCACATGACATTCCCTGCATCCGGCATAATCGCCACTCAGGCTATGGTCACGATATTTTTTATCCAATTTTTTACCTTCTGCAACCGTACTGATCACATCGAAAAGCTTATCGATATCTTTCCCTTGTTTTCTCGCCAATTTCAAATCCCGCTTAAACTGACTGGTGAACTTAACCTCATATTTCATCCAGAGCCTCCTTTAAATCACTGAGGCTCTTATATCCTTTTACATTTGGGTCAACAGCAAGCCGCCTTCCCTCCGCTATAGCCGCCATTGTTACTTCATTTGGCGTATTAAGTTTTAAAGAAAAGGGTATACCATTTTCCCGGATTGTCTGCCTTAAGAACATATTTACCGCTGTAGTCATATTCAAGCCAAGTTCTGCAAAGATACTCTCTGCCGCTTCTTTCACTGCTTTCTCTGTTCGTATATTCAAATTTGTTACAGTTGCCATATTATACGCCTCCATTTTTATCAAGACAAGACATAACCGCTTCATCATTATTATATGCAAAACGCTTTACATAGTCAATATATTATGTGTATATTAGACGAATTTTACCGAATGAACATACAATCTCCAAAACTAAAGAACCGATATCTCTCCCTGATTGCCTCCTGGTACGCGTTCAGCACATGCTCTCGCCCTGCCAATGCAGATACCAGCATAACCAGCGTAGATTCCGGAAGGTGGAAATTGGTAATCAGCGCGTCCAGAACTTTAAACCGATATCCCGGATAGATAAATATCTCTGTCCAGCCGCTCCCGGCCTTCACGGTTCCGTCTTCCTCCGCCGCAGACTCTATGGTTCTGCAGCTGGTGGTTCCTACACAGATAACACGGCCTCCCCGGCGTTTCACATCATTGATTTTCCCTGCTTCTCCTTCCTCTATCATGTAAAACTCCGAGTGCATATGATGGTCCAGTATATTCTCTACTTTCACCGGACGGAAGGTTCCCAGGCCTACATGGAGAGTCACATGAGCAATGGTCACTCCCATTTGTTCAATCTGCGCCAACAGTTCTTTTGTAAAATGAAGCCCTGCCGTAGGAGCTGCCGCAGAACCGTCATGTTTTGCATACACAGTCTGGTAACGATTCTTATCTTTTAACTGGTGGGTAATATAAGGAGGCAAAGGCATCTGCCCCAGCCGGTCCAGTATCTCTTCAAAAATCCCTTCATAAGAAAATTGAATCAGACGGTTTCCTTCTTCTACCACATCAATTACGGTTCCTTTCAGCAAACCGTCTCCAAAGGAAATCACCGTCCCAGGTTTTGCCTTCTTTCCCGGCTTTACCAGAGTCTCCCATACATTATTCTCTCTTCGCTTCAAGAGAAGAACCTCAATCTTTGCCTCCGTATCCTCTTTTATACCAAAGAGCCTGGCCGGAATCACCTTAGTATCATTGATTACAAGGCAATCGCCCTTTTTTAAATAAGATATGATATCACGAAATCCCCTATGTTCTATCTCCCCGGTATTCTTATCCAGCACCAGGAGACGGGACGCCGAGCGATCCTCCAGCGGGTCCTGAGCAATCAGTTCCTCCGGCAGCTCAAAATTAAAATCCGTTACGTTCACAGACTTCTCCTTTCTGATATATCCAAAAGCAGCCAAAAGTCTTCCCCTTCGACTGCTTTTATATATGATTATGAAATTGTGGCTATTTATCCTTTACCTCTGACTCCTCCTGCATTTCTGCAGGAAGCCCTCCATGGTCCATCTGGTAACGACGGTATATTTTGGGACCATACATGATTCCCATAAGCACAAAAAACAGAATAACCAGGGCGACTCCTCTTTTCCAACCGTAAGGCTCCCACCCTGTTTTTTTAGGCTCTTGTTTCCGCACAGGCTCATATGCAATCCGCTGAGGCACAGGTTTCAGTTCAAGCTCTTCTTTGCCTGTTTCCTCTGAAACCTTCCACTGTATGGCATATGATGTATGGCACTGTTCACATACCTCTATGTTGTGATTCTGTTTATCAATCTCCAGCTTTCCCCCACATGACGGGCATTTTAATTCTGTCATAGTTTCCTCCGTTCTATGTGAATATATTTTTCAAAACGTTTTGCGGCCTTAAGTTCTCCCATAAACCCGTTTGTGAAGGGC
>CAYWRB010000455.1:0-2929 GCA_964460025.1 uncultured Hungatella sp. | reverse complement strand
CTTGTCTCTCCAGGAAGGAAGTTTCTGCTCTGCCAGATCTTCAAACCAATACCCTGCCTCGAAATGCCTTCCAAACCCAATCAAGACTTTTGAAGCAAGTTCTTTTTCCTCTGGTGTTTCTGCCACGTTCAGCAATTCTGCCTCTGTCATGGCGTGGGCTTTTCCTGACACCCACATAAAGATGTCTCCTTTTTCTACGGTAAAAAGGCACTCCCGATTTTCCTGGCAGTAATTTTCAAAGTACCATAGCAATCCCATGTAGCTGAAGCATTCATCCTTTGTAAAGGAAGTATACGTTTCTATTTGGGTACGGAAGTCCTTCCACTGGCTTTTCACATCTTCCAGCTTTTTATTGGAACCCTTGAGCATCCGGTATGCTGATGTGTCCACACCGGCTTCCTCCAGTTCCTTCAGAAAGTATTCCATTTTTTCCTCTGACTTCTGACAGTCCTTTCTATGCTCCTTTCCTGAATCTAACGCATCATCTGGGCTCCAGTAATATTTATCCCTTCTTTTCGCAAGGGACAGACAATCAGGATATATCTCATGATCGATTCGCATTACCAGATCCGCAAGTTTTTTGTACATTTCAATGTTTGTCCGGTCTTTCTTATCCTTAAAAACATATACGCTTCCACAGTTCATAATATTTTTCTCCTTTTCATTCCATTTGATCTATGTATGTTCTTTCCATATTTAATTTTCTGAAATATACGCCGCCTTCTTTTACCGCCAGGGATTGTTCTGGTTCATGCCCTCCCTGCTTTTCCTCCGGGATTCAAATCCCGCAAGTTCAGGCAGGGGGCGCAAGCGTTCATCGGTGTTACGGCTTATTCGGTTTTCAATGTTCTGTTCTGGACAACAAAAAAGCCAATTAATATGACAGGTTGTGAATGGATATACTCCTCCCGTTGTTGCCCTTTTGGGCGGAGCATTATTTTTTAATTTACTACCAGTCCACCGGTTCTTTCCGGTCATCTGGCTTCCTTCACATGGCTCACAGTTTTCTGTTTGCCATCCTATCATGATAATTGACTTATCATAACGACAATATTTATTTTTTGTTTCCACCTTGTTTTTTCGGTGGAACTATATAGTAGCACACATAAATAAAAAAATCAATCACTTTTTTGAAAATTTTTCAAATTTTTCAAATAGTTCTGGGAATACCCAAATCTGCCTTTTTTCTCCACCATGTCTTACATCCTATTTTCAGCAGAAATTTTCTGACTAACAAATAGGAGTAAGATTTTTATGAGCAGTATGTTTACCTTTATCGATTTATTCTGCGGTATCGGCGGTTTCCGGTTGGCTATGGAGAGTATCGGCGGTACCTGCGTCTTTTCCTCTGATAAAAGCAAAAGAGCCAGGGAGAGCTATCTCGCAAACTTCCGTGAGATTCCGGCGGGAGATATTACAAAAATAGATGCTGCCAATATTCCGCCTTTTGATGTCCTCTGCGGCGGTTTTCCCTGTCAGCCCTTCTCCATGGCTGGCCAGAAGAGAGGGTTTGACGATCCACGAGGGGAGATGTTTTTTGAGATTGTCCGGATTGTAAAGTACCACAGGCCCAAAGTGCTGTTTCTGGAAAACGTGGCACACCTGACCCGGCATGACAGCGGCAGGACGTTCCAGGTGATTACCGCCACCCTGGACAGCTTGGGTTATGACATTCATTATAAGATCCTGACTGCCTCTGACTATGGTGTGGCCCAGGTGCGGAAAAGGGTTTATATTGTTTGTTTCCGTAAGGATTTACAAGCGGAATTTTCTTTCCCTGAGCCGACCTGCATAGATGTTGCTGTTGAAGACTATCTGGAACCTGACGTTGCGGAACGTTATTTTCTTGATCTTGATACGGTTACGTTCTACAAACCGGATATTAACGAAAGAATCCTGGACTCATACCTTTTAGGCTATGTCGGCACGCCCGGACAGGGCAGGAGAGTTTACAGTATTAAAGCGGTATCTCCAACTTTTGTGGCAACTTCAAGAGGACCCTGCGGCGGTACGGAAGCCTATCTCATAAATGGCAGAGTAAGAAAATTGACACCTACGGAAGCAAAGAGAATCCTCGGATTTCCGGAAGATTTTATTTTTCCGGTAACAGAGGCAAAAGCTCTGGAACTGCTTGGAAACAGTGTTGCGGTTCCCGTTCTGAAACTAATTGCAAAACAGATTTCGGCAGCCGGGATATTTGACGGCAAAGACAGCCCTGTCAGCCGCCGGAACGGGCAGGAGAAGGTTTCATGACAGGAATAGATAAAATCTACCACGGGGACTGTTTAGAGGGTCTAAAACGGCTGCCAGATTCCTGTGTCGATCTTATTATCACAGACCCGCCCTATCTGATTAAGGATACCCATGCCGGCGGACATTCCCGGCTTGCTAAAACCATTAAGCCGGTCAATGACCTGTTAAGGGAAAATTCCCTTGACTCTGGCATGAACCCTCTGATTCTCCCTGAACTGATCCGGGTTATGAAAAGAATCAACTGTTATATCTGGTGCAATAAGGCCCAGATCCCGGCCTGGTGACCTGGTTCTGGATCCGTTTTTGGATTCCGGCACTACGGCTGTGGCCTGTATGGAACTTGGGAGAAAGTATCTGGGATATGAGATAAACCGGAAGTATTTTGAGATTGCCTGCAAAAGAATCCAGGATGCCAAAGCAGCGAAAACATTAATCAAAAATACACAAAAATCATGACAAAACTTTGTGCAATATTTCATCAATAAAAAGTGTCCCGGTCAGCCCAAAACTCACATTATAACTATGCCTAAAGAAACGGCAAATAAAAAATATATTTTAGAAAACGAAAGGATTATAACCATGAATAATATGAATCAGACAAATACCAGAAACAATTTAAGCAGCTTGGAGTATGCCGGAATGGAATCCCTGCTCCAAAGAATGATTGATACTTATG
>CAYWRB010000454.1:0-2950 GCA_964460025.1 uncultured Hungatella sp. | reverse complement strand
ATGACAATCTGGTTATCAGCATTAAGTCTTCCAATGTCATGATGTGCGTAAGAGCCCACGAATTAATTGCCAGGGAAACCGATTACCCTCTCCATGTAGGAATCACAGAGGCCGGAACCTTAACGGCCGGCAACATTAAATCAGCCATTGGACTGGGCCTCATCTTAAACCAGGGAATCGGAGATACTATCCGGGTGTCTCTGACCGGTGCGCCAATAGAAGAAATCAAATCAGCAAAACTGATTCTGAAAACTTTGGGACTCCGAAAAGGAGGGATAGAGGTCGTATCCTGTCCCACCTGCGGTAGGACACAGATCGATTTAATCAAGCTTGCGGGGCAGGTAGAGACAATGGCGGCGGAATTTGAGCATCTGAATATTAAGCTTGCTGTCATGGGATGTGTGGTAAACGGACCGGGGGAGGCCAGAGAGGCGGATCTTGGAATTGCAGGCGGGATTGGCGAAGGCTTATTGATTAAGAAAGGCCAGATTCTTCGGAAGGTGCCGGAGGAGGAGCTGTTAGGGGCGCTTCGGGAAGAACTTGTGAAGCTGGATAAGGGCCAATGACCAGTCCGAATAGGAATAAGGGTGAACATGGAATAAAGGTGAACGTATGTCAAAGAATTTTTTAGAAGTATTTCCGGATCTGCATATGACTTCCGAGATGGAGGAATTGTTAAAGCTGGTGGAGGTGGAGAGAGTTTCGGCGACGAAAAACCGGAGCGCTCTCCGTATCTATATTGTAAGCCCCAGGCTGATTCACAGGAAGAATCTTTATGATCTGGAAAAGGGGATTCGGGATCAGCTGTTTCCGGGGAAGCAGCTGGAGGTGCGGATTGTGGAGAAATACCACCTGTCCGGACAGTACACGCCAAAGAAGCTTCTGGATGTGTATAAGGACAGCATTCTTTTGGAACTGAAAAATTACAGCATTCTCCTCTACAATATTCTGCGGAAAGCGGAGTGCAGGTTTCCGGAGGATAACATTCTGTCCATGACTGTGGAGGACAACCCGGTTCTTAAGCAGAAGACCGGGGAGCTGAAGAGAATTCTGGAAAAGGTGTTCTGTGAGAGATGCGGCCTTCCGGTGGAGGTGGTCTATCAATTTGTGGAGGCCGGGGAGGACAGGCAGAGCCTTCAGAGGGAGGCACAGCTTCAGAGAGAGATTGAAGAGCGGCTGCGCAACAGTCCACTGGCCGCTCTGTTGCAGAATCCGGAAGAGTCATACTCCGGCCAGGCGGAAGGCACATGGGCAAAAGCCGCGGGAAGCGAAGCATCGGCCGGAAATCATGGAGCCGGGATGGCAGCCGGAAACTATGGAGGAGCCGGGACGGCGTTTGGAAACGATACAGGAGCCGGAACGGTAGCCAGGACAGGAATTGGATCGCCGGCAGAAGGAACGGCAGCGGTAGCAGCCAGTACAGCCGGAAAGAAGACAGGAGCCGGAAGTGGTTCTGATAAGACAAGGGGCAGCTTTGGAAAAGGCGGAAGCGGCGGTATGAAGTCCTTCTCCAAGGAGGGGCGGAAATTTGGCAGCTATCAGAAGAAAAGCGACAATCCGGATGTGCTGTATGGCCGGGATTTTGAGGATGAATTTATAAGCATCAAAGATATCGGCGGTGAGATGGGAGAGGTGACGGTCCGGGGACAGATCATCAACACGGACAGCCGCCTGTTAAACAGCGGCAAAACCATCGTAATTTTCGATGTCACTGATTTTACGGATACCATTACGGTGAAACTGTTTGTTCGGGAAGAGGCTCTGGAGGATATCAATAAGGCGGTGGTAAAGGGGAACTTTATCAAATTGAAGGGAATGACTACCATCGATAAATTTGACGGAGAGCTGACCATCGGCTCTGTGGTTGGGGTGAAAAAATGTGAGGATTTCACGGAGAAAAGAAGCGACAACAGCCTGGTAAAGAGAGTAGAGCTACACTGCCATACCAAGATGAGCGACTTAGACGGGGTTTCGGATGTCAAAGATATTATCAAACGGGCGAAAAAGTGGGGCATGCCTGCGCTGGCGGTGACAGATCACGGCTGTGTCCAGGCATTTACCGATGCCAACCATGCACTGGATAAAGAGGATGATTTTAAGGTCATCTACGGTGTGGAAGGCTATCTGGTGGATGATATGAAACAGCTGGTGGAGAACTCTAAAAATCAAAGTTTTGATGATGTTTATGTAGTGTTTGACATCGAGACCACAGGCTTCAGTCCCATAAACAACCGGATTATAGAGATCGGGGCGGTGAAGGTGGAACATGGCGTGATCACGGATAAGTTCAGCACCTTTGTGAATCCGGATGTGCCCATTCCCTTCCGAATTGAGAAACTGACAGGGATCAACGATTCCATGGTATTGCCGGCGCCCAAGATTGACCAGGTTCTTCCGGATTTTTTAAAGTTCTGTGACGGGGCGGCTCTGGTGGCTCATAACGCATCCTTTGACATCAGCTTCATTGCCCGCAACGCAAAGCTTCTGGGACTTGACTTTCATCCTACGGTGCTGGATACGGTGGCTTTGGCTCGTATTCTTCTGCCCCAGATCAGCCGCTATAAATTGGATACGGTGGCAAAGGCCCTAAACATTTCTCTGGAGAATCATCATCGGGCGGTGGATGATGCAGGGGCTACGGCGGAGATTTTCGTGGAATTTTTAAAGATGTTAAAGAAAAGGGATATGAATAGTCTGGATGAGCTGAACCGTCTAAGCGAGCTGGACGAAGAGGGGATTAAAAAGCTGCCTACATACCATATTATCCTTCTGGCCAAGAACGACATAGGGAGAGTAAACCTATACCGCCTGGTGTCCTGGTCCCATATCAATTATTTTCACCGGATGCCCAGGATTCCCAGAAGTGTTCTTGCAAAAAACAGGGAGGGGATTATCGTTGGTTCGGCCTGTGAGGCAGGTGAGCTGTTCCAGGCCATCTTAAGAGGTGTGT
>CAYWRB010000453.1:0-2956 GCA_964460025.1 uncultured Hungatella sp. | reverse complement strand
CGCCTGAAGCTCCGGCTGCATGACAGCCATCAATTTACTGGATTTTTGCTGATTCAATGTCAGTGGAAACATAATAAGTTTCATAACCACTGTAAACAAAATAATACTTAAACCGATATTTACTACGCCAAAAAGACTGGTAAATTGGAATAACGCTTCCATAATCCAGCCTAAAATCTCAGCAATGGGACCGAATACCCCGCCTGTCTTTGTCAAAACTAATAAATCCAATGAGCTACCTCCTCGTCATTACGGAACTGGGTCATAACCGCCTCTGCCCCACGGATGGCACCTGAGTATCCTCCTTATGGACAGCCATAAACCTTTCACCACACCATATTTTTCCAGTGCCTCAATGGCGTATTGAGAACATGTAGGTGTGTAAATACAGTGATATCTTACTTTTAAAGGGGACAAAAATCTCTGATATCCCCTTATACAAAAAATCAGGATATTTTTCATCACGTTTCTATCACTTCGATTCTTTTTCGTATGTTATGCAGTCCGCACAAGTGCATATATGCACTTTCCAATTTTTTGAAATCTGATTCCTTAGCCGCCTGTCTGGCAACTACAACGATGTCTAATCCTAAGTCTATTTCATCCCTGTGTAATCGAAAAATCTCTCGCATCAAACGGGCAATGCGATGTCTCACCACACTATTGCCCACCTTCTTGCTTACGGAAATTCCAATCCTGGTATTCTGCCGGCCCGGATTCTCCGCAGCATATACATACATCACTAACAATTTATTGGCATAGGATCTTCCATGTCTATAGACAATCTGAAACTCACTGTTCTTTTTAATCGAAGGAAATCTCTTCATGGAACCTCCCTAAACCGCCTTACAATTCCTGCCAAATATTTTTAAGAAAAGAAAAGGCCACAATCTCTTGCGGCCTGTCACTTTTAAGCGGATAATCTTGCTCTTCCTTTCGCTCTTCTAGCAGCTAACACTTTTCTTCCGCCCGGAGTACTCATTCTGGCTCTGAAACCATGAACTTTTGCTCTCTGTCTCTTTTTCGGCTGAAATGTCATCTTCATATCGCAGGCACCTCCTCTTTATCCTAACTTATTCACATAAGGATCCAGACTTTTACAAAATTAAACATCATGTCAATTATATAGAAGGAAAAAGGTTAAGTCAAGCGGAATTTATATATTTTCTTCAATGTATATAAAAAGCATATTTTGTTCCTATTCTGCACGATTCACCAATTATTTTTATGTTAAATTACCAAAATACAATTTATTTTTTGACTAATTAGTAATTTCATGGTATAATACTTATTAAAATAGATAATTTCGTTATATTAATATATTTTTATATAAAATATTCAAATACGGAGGAATTATTATGAAAAAAATATTTTTCCTGCCCACCCACCTGAATAAATTAGTGGAAGAATCCACGGAAGAGATAAGGCCATTTATGAAGCAGGATTTCTACCGCTCCAAACTAAAAGAACATGCATGGACATTATATCAAGAAGAATTACAAAAAGGTTATGATGAAGAACAAGCCGAAACCCAGGCAATGAAAAGCTTAGGAGACAAGAACCAAATCAGAAGTAACATAGAAATGGAAATATCTCAGGAAAAGCATCAATCAGACAAAACCCTTTGGAGATATCCCCATAAAGTGGGAATTCTATTTTTAATCATAAGCTTTATAGGATGGTGTTTTGTTATAATAACTTTTGTAAAGAATCCCTATTTTCTTATACAGGATTCAGTTCCGTACCCATATTCACCCTCCCACAATATATTTGTAGTAACCTGCATAACTACAGGGCTGACTCTCTGGCTTTTCTACTTTTCACGCCGCCTAAAAAATGAGAAACGGAGGTAATATATGTATTTTAAAGTATTTTTACTGCTGGCAGCATTTCTTTTCATATGTGTAGGGTGTATGCTCTTCATCCAGGAACTGTGTACCCATGTAGCAGACTTCTTTAAGTATAAGAACTATAAAGGAAAAACAGAGGGTACCGTACTTTCAGTGAAAAAAGCAGAATTAACCTCCTCCCGCCGCCTTGTAGAAGCAAGAACAGGAAATGATGATTTCAAACCTGTTGAACAAACATTAGACCGTAATTTCGCCTATCCTCCCTTTAAACCAGGCATCGGTAAAAATCGGTATTATCCTGTTTTTCAGTGGAGCATCGGAGAAAAAGAATTTCGGGCACATTATCCATATCTTGCACCTGATAACAGATGGAAAACCGGAGATCCTGTTGAGATTCATTATTCCCTGAAAAAAACATGGAATTATACAGTAAAAGATTCCCTTTTACAGCGCTCTGCCTGCATCTATTGTCTGGTAGATTTGGCAGTTATTGCAGCAGGAATAATTATGATTATGAACCTGATTTCATTATGAAGAATAAGCTTACTTTAATGGCCACATTGAAAGTAACTATTAAAAATGACCCTGAAATTTCTTTTAAAGAATCCCAGGGTCATTTTATATTTTCTTTTAAACTCTCTCCACAACCTTCAAAAGCACCTTCCCGATAACCGCCACCAAAACCGCAGCTGCGATGGCCTCAGGAATCCCGGATGCTGTCACAGTACCCATCACCAGGCCGAAGACTGCCTCCACTCCCACATTTTTCACCTGAGCATATTCCCTTGCCAGGAGAAAGTAAATACTTCCCATAACAAAAACCGTATTCACCATGGACCCGACAAATCCCGTAATGGGAAGTGCAATCAGCTGGTTCACCTTCAGCTTCTTCATGAGAATCCAGAACCATCCCGAAATCACACCGATCACGGTCCGGCAGCCTATGGAAATCCAAAGTGCCTTTATGGCTCCGGGAATTCCCGTCATGCTCATAAACGGAGAAAACGCGAAGGATAAAAGGGTAGGAGCCATGGTATTGCTGATAAGAGAGCATACTCCGAAAACCGCTCCCAGAATCGCTCCGGCCAATGGTCCCAAAAGGATTG
>CAYWRB010000452.1:0-2956 GCA_964460025.1 uncultured Hungatella sp. | reverse complement strand
ATTACCAGCAAGGTGCCGGATAACCGCCAGCCGGAGTTTGCATTTGCCGGAAAGTCTAATGTGGGGAAATCCTCCCTGATCAATGGGCTGCTGAATCGGAAATCTCTGGCAAGAACCTCCTCGCAGCCGGGGAAGACTCAGACCATTAATTTTTATCATATTAACGACCAGGTTTATTTTGTGGATCTTCCTGGTTATGGATATGCCAAGGCTTCCGTGGAGGTAAAGGAGAAGTGGGGGAAGATGGTGGAAAATTATCTCCATAAATCTTCCGTACTTCGCTGTGTCTTTCTTCTGGTGGATATCAGGCATGAGCCGTCGGCAAATGATAAGACGATGTATGACTGGATTGTTCATAATGGTTTTCATCCTGTGGTAATTGCTACCAAGCTGGATAAGATTAAGCGCAGCCAGGTACAGAAGCAGGTGAAGCTGCTTCGGACGGGGCTGGGGATGGAGAAGGAGGATATTCTGATTCCTTTTTCGGCGGAGACGAAGCAGGGGAGAGAGGAAATTTGGGGGGTGATTGAGGGGATGGTGGAATCTTAAGAGGTCCGCCCGGGAGAAAACAATATAACTCCCTCTCCGGGCTACGTTATCTCGGAACTCAGAAGATTAAATATGATTAGCTGACATTGCTAATGTTGCCAGTGAACAGTTACAGAAAAGCAAAGACGCACAAAATCGGCAGCAAGAGCAAGTGAAAGAAATTGGAGAATCCATTAAAAAAGGAGGGTGTGTATGACGAAAACGTGGTGGAAGGAAAGTGTGGTGTATCAGATTTATCCCAGGAGTTTTAAGGACAGCAATGGTGACGGAATTGGTGATATTAACGGAATTACGGAAAAACTGGATTATCTGAAGGAGCTGGGGATTGATGTGATCTGGCTGTCACCGGTTTATCAGTCTCCCAATGATGACAATGGGTATGATATCAGTGATTACCAGGCCATTATGCCGGAGTTCGGAACCATGGAGGATTTCGACCGGATGCTGGATGAGGCTCACAAACGGGGAATCCGAATCGTTATGGATTTGGTGGTGAATCATACCTCGGACGAGCATCCGTGGTTTGTGGAAAGCCGTAAGTCTAAGGATAACCCTTATCGGGATTATTACATATGGCGGGAAGGAAAGAGGCTTCCGGTTCCGGACGGAGAGGAAGGCGGCAGGACAGAAGTTCAGCCTCCCAACAACTGGGGATCCTTTTTCAGCGGTTCTGCCTGGCAGTATGATGAGCAGACAGAGATGTACTATCTTCACCTGTTCTCAAAGAAACAGCCGGATTTAAACTGGGAAAATGAGAAGGTCAGGGAAGAAGTATTTTCTATGATGGACTGGTGGCTGAGAAAGGGAATTGACGGGTTCCGTATGGATGTGATCAGTTTGATCTCCAAAGTTCAGAGTTTTCCGGATGGACCGGCCAAAGAGAATTCTCCTTACGGCAATGCCGGCCCGTACACAGCCAACGGCCCCAGAGTCCATGAATATCTGAAAGAGATGAATCGGAAGGTTCTGTCAAAATACGATATCATGACCGTGGGAGAGGCTTCCGGAGTGACGGTGGAGGAGGCAAAAAAGTACGCTTCTTTAGACGGATCGGAATTAAATATGGTGTTCCAGTTTGAGCATATGGATCTGGACGGCGGAGAGACGTTTAAGTGGAATGACAGGAAGATGGATCTGGTGGAATTAAAGGAGACGTTGAGTAAATGGCAGCGGGAGCTGGAGGGAAAGGCATGGAACAGCCTGTATTGGGACAATCACGATCAGCCCAGAATCGTTTCCCGACTTGGGGATGACACGGTTTACCGGGAGAGAAGCGCTAAAATGCTGGCTACCTGCCTTCATATGATGCAGGGAACCCCCTATATCTATCAGGGGGAGGAGCTGGGAATGACCAACGCGCCTTTTGGAGGAATCGAAGATTTTCGGGATATCGAGAGCATCAATGCATTCCGGGAGCTGACCGGCAGAGGCATGGACGGGGAGACGATCCTTAAATACATCCGGTATAAAAGCAGAGATAATGCCAGGACTCCGTTCCAGTGGGATGACAGCCCTATGGCCGGGTTTACTACGGGAACGCCCTGGATTATGGTGAACCCTAATTATAAAGAAATCAATGCGGCGAAAGCTTTGGAACAGGAGGATTCAGTCTTTTACTATTACCAGAAATTAATACGCCTGAGGAAAGAGTACCAGGTGATTGTGTACGGCCATTATAATCTGTTGCTGCCGGAGAGCAGAGAGCTGTTTGTCTATACCAGAGAGTATGAGGGGGAACGTTTGCTGACGATCTGCAATTTTACCGGTGAAAAAACACAGTATCGTATTCCGGCGGAGTTTGGAAGTGGGAAAATTCTGATATCTAACACAGATCGGAGCCAGGTAGAGGAAGAAAATCTGGTTTTGGAGCCTTATGAGGCTTTGGTGCTGTATTGCGGTTACGCGGAGAGATGACGGAAATCCCTATGTCTGCCTCATCAGATGCCATCATAAGAGTGCTCCGTAAATGAAAGAGGGGACTGCATGTCTTGTATGAGGAAAGGAGATTCGGACGAGAATGAGAAGAAGAAAAAGTCTCTCCGCCATTTCGCTGACTGATGAGGAAAAGAAATGGTTTGCCGACGAGATTAAGGCCTTTTATCTGGATGAGCGGGGAGAGGATATCGGAATCATTGAACAGCAGCAACTTATGGATCTGTTTGTGGAAAAGCTGGGGCCTGTTATCTATGACAAAGGCCTGGATGATGCCATAAAATGGTATCGGAGACAGATGGAAAATCTGGAGTCGGATTACTATCTGCTTTATAAAAAAGAAGGCCTTCGGTGAGAAAAGGAAGAAGAGTTCCCTATGTCTGTGGTCTGTCTGGAGGGATCACAGAAGAGGGAACTCTTTTTAACAGTTCCGATAGGTTGGTGCGTTTCATAAGGGATGCCTTCGGTGTACTGC
>CAYWRB010000451.1:0-2959 GCA_964460025.1 uncultured Hungatella sp. | reverse complement strand
TAATTTAAGTGAGCCGACAGAAGGAAAATTATGGGAATTCTTTTCTGGGAAGAAAGCAATGCTGAATATGAAAAGGAACGTAAAACTTGTCTGTTCCGAATACTGTGAATCGCCAATTACCATGGGAGCGCTGACTCCCACAGTATTGTTTCCGCCATGGGATAAGGATAGTCAGATGGAGGATGAACTGTGGGAATATATGATTACCCATGAGCTGGTACATATTAAGCACAATGATATATTGATAAAATCAGCAGGCTTGCTGGTTCTGGCGGTTCACTGGTTTAATCCATTTGCATACCTGCTTGTGGGCGAGCTTTCCTGTATCAGCGAGATGTATTGCGACAGTGTGGTCATGGCTGGAAAAGGGGAAGAAGAACGCAGAAAATATGGGAACTTATTATTAAAACTAATGGCGGAACATACGTCTTTGGATAAAGGGCAATTGGGCGTAGGGTTTGCGAATTTCAGGACAAAGGAAAGGTATAAAAGAAGAATCCTGGAATTGAAGGGAAATAAAAAATACAAAACAGTTTTATCTGCAATTGTGGCTGCTTTTATCTGTGTGGCTGGCGGTATGGCTGTCTTTGCATATTCTCCGCCCAGTACGCTTACCAATGTAAGCGGCCATAATGCTACTGCAACTGATTTTTCTGTCAAGGAAGAAGACCTTCTGCTGGAAAAATTGGTGTCTGACTATTATGCTGTTTCTGGTGACGGGACTGTTTATGATTTCTGTCCTACAATGTCGCCGCCTGCCAAGGTGCTTATCAGCGTGCGCAACAGCGCACTTCCTATCTATGTGGAGGAAAATGACAGGACAAATTGTAATCACGCTCATTTCCTTCAGGTAGAGGTAACAAAACATATGAGAAACAGCAACGGATGTATTATAAATGTCTACGAGGGGCTTAAATGTACAAAATGCAATGATGTAACATTCGTAAGATTGAAAAACATTATAACGTTTAAACCATGTCCGCATTAATCTTTGAGAACTGGTGCGGGCTTTCAGAAAGGGGGAATAGAACCATGGGTATCGGTGGAGTTTTAGGAAACCAGCCATATTACACATCAGGGCAGGTACGAAGCGGTTCCTACAATCTGGTGGAATGTAAGTCTGTCTATGAGGCGGATCCGTCGGCGGTTATCCGAAAAGAGGAAGACGGGATTGCGGCAAAATCCCATTACACGGAAAAAGAAGCATTATGGAACCAGTACATGAAACAATACCGGGATTCTTTGAAAATCGTGGATGGGAAGCTGGTGGTAAACGGCGATCCCCGCAACGTTCTTTTAGGAAAAGTTTCAGGGGAAGAGCTGGAACAGTACCGGCAAAAGCTGGAGCAGGAAGGCATTGGGGATGATATCGACTGGCGGGGGGTGGAATCTGATTTTAAAAAGATGGGTATCAATTTTGACAATGTGGGTTATTTAAACACGAAAATTGATTATATTGCCTCCCGCTATGCCGTCTTAAAAGACCGGATCGAAAAAAATTATTTCGGTGAAGAAAGGGAACAGCAGTTATCCAGGCTGAATGAGATGATGGACAGCGCCAAGAAAACAATCGTGGATTCTTATGGTGATTCGGTTGGCAATTTTTATGAGGAATATGGACATTTTGGAGCCAAGACAGAATTAATGGAAAGCCTGTCAAAAGGGATCCATCAGAGAGTATCCCAGTATGAAGACCATTTGCAAAAAAGCGAGTCTTATGCCAGCCTGGGGGATACAACGGCAAAGTGGCTGCAACAAGATGACGGTTACATGGCGGCACGCCTTCGGGAAGATATGGAAGGCTGGGTTGGTATGTCAGTACAGATAGAGGAAACGGGCTATACCCTTCAGGATTTGGAAACAGCCGGGGTATACGGGGCAGAGTGCAGAGGAAGGCTGGATAACCAGGGGGTATTTTGGTCAGATAATGAGCAGCGTTTGGGATTAGACTTGGCTGTCCAGGGAATGAAAACCGATTATCTGACAAAGAGGGGAAACTTAAGCAAAAAGCTGCAGAATCTTTTGCAGGACACCTTCCAAAACTATAAGAATACCTATGTAGATTTGCTGGAACAAACCCTTAAAGAAAAAGCCGCCCGCTTTTTTACCCCGATGAAAACCGGCATTGACCGTAAGGAAGTATCTGGGGTTTATGAGTACACCATGAATCAATACCATCAATCAGGGGATATGCTGGACGCTTTTATGAAAGGAGCCAAACACGCCCAGTCAAGCTTTGAGTCTAAATTCTTAGACAGAGCGGGAAGTCCTGGAAGCTATTGGGCAAAATATGAGTGGGACAATTTTTTTGACCGGTCTCAATATACCGGTATGGCAAAAGACGATACCATGGAGGAGAAGTACAGAAAATCCATCAGCCGTTTTATTCAGAGCATGGAACCGGAAGACAATCCGACGAAACGCGTCACTGGCGCGTTTGCCTGGAACCGTGATAAAAAACTTCATCTGCTTTTTGGCAGTTCCGGGGACTATGAGGGGAATCTCTTTGCATAACCCGGGAAAAATGGATAAAGAGGTAAGTGCATTTCATGAAAGTTCCGCAAATGGGCAGTACAATGACCTTTTCGCCAAAGCCGTTTTGATTATTTGAGCAGCTAAAACGCAATCCTTCCGGTCAGGCTGACATTTGGAGCAAGATACAAAATACCATGTTAAATTACGCTGTAAATGGAGGCGGCAACGGGTCAATCCGGGAACAGGTGCTTGCCGGCGCAGGTGATTCCTTTACCCGTATGGAACATTGCTGGTCACTGTTGCTGAAAAACGAACCATCAGTATCACCGTTATCTGTAAATAATGCAATTTGATTTTTACGAAATAAACAGACCGTAGAGAGAGTTTAAAGGAGGTGAGATAATATTCTCTACGGTTTCTGATTATTTCTTAAAAATGTAAAATCAAAAAAATTTGATTATTGGTTCAATCGTAGCTTTAATTG
>CAYWRB010000450.1:0-2966 GCA_964460025.1 uncultured Hungatella sp. | reverse complement strand
GTGTTTTCCACCACTGCCTCCGGCACCTGTCCGAGCAGAACTTCCTCGGCCTGCCATTTTCCGGCTGGGTGATCTCTTTTCCGCAGCAGATACAGATGGTGCCTGTCTCCATCTTCTCCTGCAGGTTCTTCACCGTGGCTGCCCCATAGCCGCCCATCCCGTTTGCCTTGCAGTAATTCCGCACGATGTCACGGGACAGCCCCACAGCTTCCGCTATCGTCCGGTATCCCATGCCGTTCATCCGCAGTTCCTTGATCTGCGCCGCCTGTACATCGGTCATCTGTCCTTTCACCTCCAAAAGAAAAAGCTGGAAAACCATCTCTTTTTTGATGGTTTCTCAGCCCAAAAACACAGAATTTCCAGTACTCTTCGGCAAAACTTTATTGCGGGAAAATCCCTGAAATCCTGTGTTTATGTAAGGTTGGAGTCCGCTTCTCCTATCCCCCCTGTTAATTTCTGCGAAAATTCACGTTTGAGGGGGCGGCGGTTCCCGGAGGGCGGGGCTGTGGAGATTCAGACCGCCCCTCCCCCTGCTGGAATCTGTCGGAAATTGCTGTAAATTACACAATCCGCACGGAAAATCTTTGTGCATCTTATGCCTCCGAATTGACTGGATAATTATCCGAATCTGATTTAACATGCTCACTACCAAAACGAAACACCGCCCCGCACCAAAGGGCGGCACCAAAGCAAAAGGAGGCAGACGATTATGAAATCCAAACTTATTAAGGTTCTTTATTCCACACGCTCACGGGGAAACAGCAATTACTTCCACGGAGGTTCTTACATCGAAACCCCGAAGATCCAGATGGAGGGAAAGTGGCTGGAGGCTCTCGGCTTCCATATCGGTGACAGGCTGCAGGTGGACTACGAGGAGGGAGCCATTCACATCCGGCTTGCATCGGAGCCGGAAGCACAGCCAGCCATGGTATGCGAACCGGGACCGAATTACGGCTCCAACGGCAGGAAAGGCAAAAGGAAACAATGATGTTCACTCCAAAGGAACATTCCCTTCTCACCGCGCCTTACTTCAAACTCATCCGCCAGACGGATGACTTCTATGAGATCCAGTCCCGGTGTACCGGACACTGCTGGATCATCCAAAAGCCTTATGTCTTTGAACAGTATCCCGTCCGAATCTACCACAAACACACGAAAGGCACACCTTACTACCACAGGCACGGCCACGCCAGGAACATCGGCTCCGCCGTCCAGCAGATCAAAAACCATGACGCCTACCAGCTAAATGGCAGGCGCACCGTCACCGCCTAAAGGGAAAAGCCCTGGGAACCACATCTCCCAAGGCTTCTCTCTGTCAGTATTTATATTCCTGGTACCTGTCTTCGGTCATGGTCTTTTTGTCATGGCACCTCTTACAAAGTGCCTGCCAGTTTGCTTCATCCCAAAACAGCTTTTCATCCCCACGGTGCGGAATGATATGGTCCACCACTGTTGCTTTCACAAATTTTTCCTGTTCCCTGCATTTCTCACACAGCGGATGTGCTTTCAGGAACCTGCTTCTGGCTCTCCGCCAGCGGCTGTCATACCCACGCCCGGAAGAAGTGATCCGGTCAGCCATATGCAGTTTTGCATGTTCCGCACAATAATCCCCTGCGGTCAGTTCCGGACAGCCCGGATGCTTGCAGGGCTTCTTCGGTTTTCTCGGCATGGCGTCACCACTTCCTCACGCCGCCGTAATATTTATCCGCAATCGCCTCCTGCTGGTATTCCGGCAGGCTGCGTAACCTCTCATTGACTTTTTCCAGGGAACGTGTCTGTTCTTCTCTCGTCTTATGGAATCCACAGGATTCTCCCTGGCATTTTCCCAAGCTCAAAATAGTACATTTTCCATTTTCATTCATCGCAAAACAATCCATCATTTCTCCCTTCTATCCTCTCTGTGTTGGAAAGGGCAGCGGTGAAAGGATGAAGCCCGCTGCCCGGTGCGAAGGGTACAAAAAAAGCCCCATGGATTTTCTCCACAGAGCTTCTTACAGTTCTTCGCATTCTAAGAATATCACAGGTTCCACTGCACTTTCAATAAACTTTCACTGTACACTTACTAAACTTTCACTAAACCAACATGGCAAAACCGGGGTTATCCCAAGAAATACTGATCTGCCGTATCTGCCCTTGCCATATAAAGTGAATTAATTTCCGCAATCGCTTTCTTCCGGTATTTTCCTATCATCGTCTCGCTGACATTGTATTTTCTGGACAGTTCCCTCCATGCCATTTCCTCTATCACCATATCCCACATTACTTCCGGGAGTCTGCCGCTTAACTGGCGGATGGCATACTCGAAGAAATCAACATTTTCTTTCACGTTTTTATACCGCTCAATCAGATAATCAAACCATTCATCATCCAGCCGTTCTTTTACCTGCCTGTAGATAATGGCTGTTTTTCCGGTCTTGTCGGAAGTGCCGCTGCTCTGCACACGCTCTCCCTGCGGCTGTGAGAGGCTGAGGCTTTCTATCACATCGCCATATGGAACTCCTTCAAATCTGGAAAGTTCAAATTCCAAAAGCCCCATATCCCGTTTCCAGTTTCTGTATTCCTTAAACAATTTCTCCACATCCATCCCTTCTGCCTCCAATCCTCGCTTTTACCGCTTCCACCAGTGCTGACTGCCCGCAGTCCTTTTTCTCCAAAGCAGCCATCACCTTTTCATCCAGTGTGTCTTTCGCAACCAGATGATGGATCACCACCGTTTCTTTCTGCCCCTGCCGCCACAGCCTTGCGTTGGTCTGCTGGTACAGTTCCAAAGACCAGGTCAGCCCGAACCAGATAAGGGTGGAGCCTCCGGCCTGCAGGTTCAGCCCGTGTCCGGCAGATGCCGGATGGATAACCGCCACCTGGATTTCCCCGGCATTCCACCTCTGCATATCCTCCGCCGTATCCAGCGCCACCGCACCTGTACGCTTTTTTATCCGGTCAAGGTCATGCCTGTACCAGTAAGCAAT
>CAYWRB010000449.1:0-2968 GCA_964460025.1 uncultured Hungatella sp. | reverse complement strand
TGATTTCTTTAAAGCCTCAGACAGAGAATCCTCTGTATGATCAGATTTATGAGTATATAAAGGGTGAGATACGAAGAGGCAGTCTGGCGGAAGGAAGCAGACTGCCTTCTACGAGAGTGCTGGCGGAGCATCTGAAGGTGAGCCGTTGTACAACCCAGATGGCATATGATCAGCTTACGGCAGAAGGGTATATTGAGACGGTTCCCTGCAGAGGATGCTTTGTGCTGAAGATGGAAGAACTGGCGGAAGCAGGGCCTAAATTTTCCAAAGATGTTTTTCTGACGGAGCCGGAGAGAGAAGTGCCTGCGGCTGATGTGGATTTTTCTCCCAGAGGGATTGACTTAACCAGTTTTCCGTATAATGCATGGCGGAAAGTCACCAGGAATACGTTGGTGGACGACAATAAAGAGATGTTTTTGACCGGTTCTCCCCAGGGAGAGCCTGGCCTTCGCGAGGCGATCGGCAGCTATCTCCACAGTGCCAGAGGGGTAAACTGCAGGGCAAAGCAGATTATCGTGGGAGCGGGAAGCGAATATCTGCTGATGCTTCTGTCTCAAATTCTGGGACGGGACAGAAGGATTGCCATGGAGAATCCGACATACAGGCAGGCTTATCTGGTATTTGAGAGTTTGGGATATGACATGATCCCTGTGGAGATGGACCGGTATGGCATGAGTGTGGAACTGTTGGAAGAAAGCAAAGCGGATGTGGCTTATATCATGCCTTCCCATCAGTATCCCATGGGAATCGTAATGCCGGTGAAACGCCGTCAGGAGCTGTTATCCTGGGCGGCAAAAGAACAGAAGAGATATATCATCGAGGATGATTATGACAGTGAGTTTCGATACAGAGGAAAACCGATCCCGGCGATGCAGGGGATGGATGTGTCAGAAAAGGTGATCTACATCGGCACCTTCTCAAAATCCATTGCACCTGCCATCAGGATCGGTTATCTTGTGTTACCTGAGAGCCTTCTTCGCATATATAAGGAGAAGTATGGTTTCTATGCGTCTACGGTGTCCCGGATTGACCAAAAGATCCTCTACCAGTTTCTGGTAGAAGGGCATTATGAACGTCATCTAAACCGAATGAGGGCTATCTATAAAAGCAAACACGACCTGCTTCTGGGGGAACTGAAAAAAATGGAGGCTTTTTTTCAGGTAGAAGGGGAGTTCGCCGGGCTCCATGTACTTTTGAGGGATAAAAAGAACAGAGGGGAAAAATGGCTGGTAGATACGGCGAAAAGGGCCGGTATCTGTGTATATGGGCTTTCCGAATATGTGATCGGTCAGGAACCTGCCTGCAGCCGCTCTACCATCGTACTTGGCTATGCCAGACTTACGGAACAGCAGATATGCCAGGGGATTGCAAGATTATACGGCGTCTGGTGCGTCTGATATCCGGCCTTTCCCTCAGTCAGACGATACTGTCATCTTCGATGACCGTGGTTTCGGCAGCATCTTCCGAAACGCCATAGGCAGCATCTTCAGCCTGTGCGGAAGGTTCATCGGCTGTCTCCTCAACGGTATCGGCTGCCTCCTCAACACGGTCAGCTGTCTCATCCAACCTGCCAGCCTTAGGGGTAACAGAGGTTTTCTTCTCGCCCAGAGTTACGTAGTTGCGCTTGGGATCTTCTGATTCATGAGGAAGGGAACCGTCAAAATCTTCTTCTCCGTCGCCCTCAAAATCGTGGAAATCTTTGTCCAGTTCTTTGTTAAAGGATTTGTACTTTAAAAAGTAAGAGATGCCGGCAGCAACGGCGCCGGAGACAGTGGCAAATGCAAGAAATTTTCCGAAAGATTTTTTTGCCATAGCAGGGATGCTCCTTTCTATCGTCAGATATCAATAGTATTTTAGTCTATTGTAATACCTTTATGCAAAAAAAGAAAGGCTTATATAAAAAAATTTCAAAAATTTAGCACTCAAGGCTTGACAGTGCTAACAAAGGGTGCTATAACATTGTTGTGAGATTTGAAAGAGATGTTTCGAATCAATAAAACTTATGTTTGAGGAGGAATTTTAATATGAAGTTAGTACCATTATTTGACAAAGTCGTATTAAAGCAGATGATCGCAGAAGAGACAACCAAGTCCGGCATCGTACTTCCGGGACAGGCAAAAGAGAAACCGCAGCAGGCAGAGGTGATCGCCGTTGGACCAGGCGGAGTTGTAGACGGAAAAGAGATTACCATGCAGGTGAAGGCAGGAGATAAGGTCATCTATTCCAAGTATTCAGGAACCGATGTGGAAGTGGAAGATGAGAAATACGTAATCGTAAAACAGAGCGATATACTGGCTGTGATCGAGTAAGAAGGATTCTTGCGGATAGAGCAGTGAAACGCGGTATCAAGAGATAAGTAATCAAAACATAGATAGTGAAAAAACTGGAGGGATTCATTATGGCAAAGGAAATTAAATATGGTGTAGATGCAAGAAAAGCATTGGAATCCGGCGTTAATCAGCTGGCAGATACGGTTCGTGTGACTCTGGGACCGAAAGGAAGAAATGTGGTTTTGGATAAGTCTTTTGGCGCTCCCCTTATTACCAACGACGGCGTTACCATTGCCAAAGAGATTGAGCTGGAAGACGCATTTGAGAACATGGGAGCTCAGCTGGTAAAAGAAGTGGCTACCAAGACCAACGACGTAGCCGGCGACGGAACCACCACAGCTACGGTTCTGGCTCAGGCCATGATCAACGAAGGTATGAAGAACCTGGCAGCAGGCGCCAATCCGATCGTACTTAGAAAAGGTATGAAGAAAGCGACAGACGCAGCCGTAGAGGCCCTTGCTTCCATGAGCCAGCCTATCAACGGCAAGGATCAGATTGCAAGAGTAGCAGCCATCTCCGCATCCAGCGACGAGGTTGGCGAGATGGTAGCAGACGCTATGGAGAAGGTTTCCAAAGACGGAGTCATCACCATCGAAGAGTCCAAGACCATGAAGACAGAACTCGACCTGGTAGAAGGT
>CAYWRB010000448.1:0-2970 GCA_964460025.1 uncultured Hungatella sp. | reverse complement strand
TTTGTTATTTGTCATTTGGCCGTTGATTCAGGCCATTTATTTCAGCCTGACAGACTGGGATGGCATTTCGGCAACCTATCATTTTCAGGGGATTAAAAATTATAAGACTTTTTTCCGGGACACTTATGTGCTTCACAGTACAATGGCAACCATAAAATATACGATTACGGTGACAATCCTGCAGAATGTGACAGCACTGATGCTGGCGCTGGCATTAAATCAGAAATTCCGCTCTCGTAATATATTAAGGACAGTGTTCTTTATGCCTTCGTTGTTCAGCTCCCTGGTTGTCGGATATATCTGGAGTTTTATGTTTTCCGATCCGGTAATGAAAGCAGGGAAGGCGCTGGGACTCAGCGTTCTTGGCAATAATATACTGGGAAATGAACAGTGGGCTATATTCGCGGCTGCGTTTGTAACGGTTTGGAGAAGCGCCGGATGGACGATGATGATTTATCTGGCAGGTCTTCAGAATGTACCTCAGGAGCTTTGTGAAGCGGCGGCAGTAGACGGCGCCGGTTATTGGAAACAGCTGAAGCATATTATACTGCCGATGATCGCTCCTGCTTTTACGATCAATTTCATTCTGGTATTTGAGAGATGCCTGAAAGATTTCGACTCCATTTTCGCTTTGACGGCAGGAGGACCAGGGGATTCAACAATGACGATTGCACTTCATATCTATCGTGAATCCTTCTTTTATTCAAGAGGCAGTTATGGTACGACCATCGGGGTAATGCTGTTTGCAGTAATGGTTATCCTTACCCTGCTCCAACTGAAATTCTTCCAGAAAGGAGAGGAGAAACTTGAATAGAAAAAGTAAAGCGAAAACCGTAAAGAAGCCCTGGAAGATGTGGGTGCTGGCGATTATTATGATTGCGATTGCCACACTGTTTGCCGTACCGATCTATACGCTGGTTACGATCGCAATGAAAACAAGCAGGGAGCTGATCTGGTCACCTTTGGCGCTTCCGAAGTCCATATATCTGGAAAATTTTAAAGATGCATGGGAACTTCTGAACTTGGAAGTTGTCTACAAAAACAGTTTGGTCGTCACCACCGTTTCGGTTATGATACGTATTTTATTTGCATCCATGGCTGCGTTTACACTGGCAAAAAGGGTAAACAAGGTGAACCGTTTTCTGTATGTGCTGTTCCTTTCCGGTCTGATGGTTCCGATTTATACCATACTGGTGCCGCTGCTACGATTGATTAAGAATCTGGGGTTGATGAATTCCCATCTGGGTCTGATTGTCGTATATATCGCTATGGGTATGCCATTTGCCATCTTCATGCTGACGGGATTCATAAAATCCATTCCGGATGAGCTGCTGGAGGCGGCCGTACTGGACGGCTGTTCGGTATATCGTATGTTTTGGACGATAGTATTCCCGCTTTTGAAGTCCGCCATCACTACCTTATTTATATTGGATTTTCTTGGTGTCTGGAATGATTTCCTGCTGCCAATGCTGACACTGTCTAAAAACTCACTGAAGACGGTAACGGTGTCAATGTACAATTTTTATGGAGAATTCGGCACACGTTGGGAGATGACCTTCGCAGGATACACACTGGCGATTATCCCCATTGCGATCGTATATTTGATTTTACAAAAGCATATTGTCGAAGGCATTATGATCGGTGCGGTGAAAGGATGAGGCGATGAACAGAAAAAATTCAATGCAGTTACCTTATGGTGCGGTGTATTTCAGAAAATCAAACCCGCCTAAAGAGGATTGGGAACGTGATTACGCCCAAGCAAAAAAAGACGGCTATAATATTTTCCGCCACTGGTTTATGTGGGGCGCTATAGAAACGGCTCCCGGCGTATATGACTGGGAAGATTATGACAGGCAGATGGAATTGGCCGAAAAATATGGGATAAAAACAGTCATTGCAGAAATCACCACAAGCATTCCGGAGTGGGTCTACACTCGTTATCCCCAGGCGCTTTGCGAAGACGTCTATGGGCGAAAAGCAAAAAGCCAGATGGGAGTAAGCTGTGCAACCGGCGGTTTTTATGAAGGGCTTTGCCTGGATTCACAGACAGGCCGTGAGCTGACGGGAAATTTCCTGAAAGAACTGGCAAGACGGTATAAAGGGCATCCGGCACTGCAGGGATATGATGTGTGGAACGAATGTAACTATTCCCATAGTTACTGTTACTGTGAAGACACGAAAAAAGCGTTTCGTGCATGGCTGCAGGAGAAATATAAGACTTTGGAAGCGCTACAGAATACATGGTGTCGTTATAGTTACACCGGCTGGGATGATGTACAGCCGCCGCCAAAGATGGCTCTTTATGCGGAATGCAATGACTGGCTCCAATTTCGGAAGGAAAACGCATACCGCCATATGAAATGGAAAATAGACATCATAAGGAAAGAAGATCCGGATTGTCAGATGACAGCCCATGGAACAGCACAAAGCCTGGAAAATATGGCAATGGGAGGTTCTGACGAATGGATGGCGGCGAAGGATGTAGAGCTGTATGGCTTTACTTTCGTTCAGACCAGAAAGGGAAATGAGCCCTATAAACATTGGAGCGCATTGGATATAACCAGGTCAGGCGCAAGAGGTAAAGATTTCTGGCATGCAGAATCACAGGGAGGGCATCTGTGGTATCAGCCCCAGACATTGGGAAGATCCAGGGAAGACGGAAGAATCACGGAGCCGGAGGACATCAGGCAGTGGAATCTGACGACTCTGGCAGGCGGTGCCAGGGGAATTCTATGTCCCAGGTGGAGGCCGCTGCTGGATGGACCGTTGTTTGGAGCTTTCGGAGCTTATGGAATGGACGGACAGCCTACGCCCCGCTCCGAGATGACGGCGCAGATTGCGAAATGGTCCAATGCGCCGGAACAGAAAGAACTTCTGGAGGCGGTCCCTGTCCAGGGAGAAATCGGGATTCTGGTTGTACCGGAGACCCAGAGAGGAACCTTCTTACTGTCTAAGTTCAAAGCAGAGGAC
>CAYWRB010000447.1:0-2970 GCA_964460025.1 uncultured Hungatella sp. | reverse complement strand
TTAAGCAGAATGCCAGGAAGTCTCTGCCTGTGGACAAGGCGGAAAAGGAACGGATTAAACAGACGGTGAAGGACTTGGAGGAGAAGGAGCGGCAGGCAGCGCAGAATCGGAGAAATGCCTTCCATCAGGAAAGGGGCAAACGGGTACTGCCGCCCAAAGCAGCCATTGGGAAAAGACCGGGGAAGCAGGCGGAAGCAGGAATGGAAGGTGCGGGAAAGAAACAGCAGGGCATGGCGAAATGACGGTGGGAAACCAATCGGCGGAGGAAAAGGATGGATCTATTTGGAAAGAAAAAGGCCCAGGATCTGAGGGCGCGCGTGTGGGAATTTGAGGAATTTGAACATTTTTTTGCAGACCAGGGGAAAAAGTCGGGGAATTCGCCTCTGTTTAAGGATGTGTCAGAGGCATTACAGGAATTTTCCGCTTTGAGGGCGGAACCCATCAATCTGGACAGCGCAAAGAAGGTAGTAGCTGCCAACGATAAGCTGATGAAAGCCTGCAAGGCGTACTCACAGGCAAGGAGGGGCGCCTCCTCGTCTTCCGGCAGAGAAAGGCTGGCGGTCATTGACAGCCTGTTCTCCTATCAGGACAGCTTAAATATCGATGAGATGCGGGATGCAAGGAAGATTAAGGAATATGAAGGGCAGTCTTGGGAGAAGGCCCTTGTATTTGATATGGCGGAGATGAAGCTGGAGGATACCAAGGGCGAGATGGTGGGAAGCCAGGTGAACCAGAGGCTGAAGGTAAACTATAAGGGGAAAACGGGATTTTTCACGGAGGAGAGGGAGCTTTTAAAGCCTGAGACCCGTTTGAAGCGGGTGATCGATAAGATTGACAAGAAGACCAATCCGGCCTTAAGAAAGATCATGGATGATCATTTTGACTGGCTGAGAGAAGAACATTCAGCAACCTCTTCTCTTCTTGGAGAACAATGGTTTCAGATGGATGATCATGATCCGAGAAAAGCGGATATGGCAGGATTGATCACAAACATCCATAAGCAGAATAATGTATCGTTAATTATAGAAAACTATCAGAAAAAGCTGAAAGCTGCTCCGGCCGGTCTTAACGCCCAAGGAAAAGAACGCCTTATGAGAGGGTGCATCGAGGAGAACGGCATGGAGGGCACCAAAGACATCTGTTACCGAAATATGGATGTTCTCATGAACCTTCCGGATCTGGAGGAAAATCAGAAAGATCCCAATCTGGCTTACAGAGCCATGAAACGGAATCTGATCAGTATCAGGGCAGGGCTGACAGACGAAAAGCAGAGGGAAGTCATGGATCAGGTGATCCGGGACGGAGCACTGGCCTATGAATTGTCAAATGAAAAAATACTGGCGGCAGGAGACGATACGGCTGTTTATAATATAAGAGCGGAGTTAGATGCCGGAAATGAACTGACTTCCAGAAATGTAGCCACCTCCCGGATCGCAGAACTGTTAGGCGTGGGCCATATGATTGCCCATTCGGAAAAGATGAGGGTCAGCATAAACGGTACGGTGAAGACCGGATGCTTTATGGAGTTTGCAAAGGGGTTGGATCTTAATTCCCGAAAGGAGGAAGATTTAGCTCTCATTGAGCAGACAGAGTTTACCTATAATGCCTCTTTTCTCAAAGACATGTGCAGTATGGAAGCCCTGGATTTTCTCTGCGGGCAGAATGACAGGCATGGACGTAACATGTTCTATCAGTTAAGCGAACCGGATGTGAACGGAAAACGCACCATAGTAGGACTCCAGGGCATTGACAATGACCTTTCTTTTGGAGAAAAGGAGTTCCTTGCCAGCCCACATCAGGGGGAAATAGGGGATATGACATTTATCAGTCAGGATCTGGCGCAGAATATTGCGAAGCTTGACAGAGATACTCTGGAGTTTGCTCTGGGAGATATCATCCCTCAAAAGCAGATCGATGTTATGGCAAAAAGAGTGCAGATCTTTCAGGAGCATATGAAAGAAAATATGGTGCTTGTGGAGCCGGAAGGGTGGAAACAGGTTGAAAAGGTGGTAAATACCGCCGTGGAGACCAAGGGAAAGCTCCCGGAGGATATGGTGCAGGAGAAGAAGTTTGTCAATGGAGCGCTCAATATTTATAACAAATCGCTTCTGCAGGGCGGTAGTGCCCATAAAGATACGCCGGTGAAAGATGCGTTGAGGAGCGTAAAAAAAGAAGTTGCGGAGATCCGGGAGGAGAGGGCAAAGAAGCCCCAGAAAACGACTGTCAGTTTCAAAGAACTGCAGAATCGGGAGCAAAAGGCACGCCCCAAGAGAGACCCCAAGGTAATCATTGGGAAAAGGCCCCAGAAGCAGGCGGAAGCAGAACTGGACGGTGCGGAAAAGAAACAGGGTGCGGAAAAGAAGCAGCAGGGTATGGTGATAAAATGATGGATGAGCAGTGGAAACAGCTGAAAATTATCAAAGATTTTTTCCAGATCCAGGAGGACGGCCAGATGCCGGAGGGTTCCAGGCTTCTTTTGGATGCCACGGAGCTTAAGACCTTTGAAAAAGGGGAGGATATGGTGACCGTGGGCAATCCGCCGGATGACGGCATGTACATTATCCTGGAAGGGGAAGCTCATGTGCTGACCGGGGACGGGCAACTCATCAATGAACTGGGGGCTGGAGATGTGGTGGGAGAACTGGCCCTTATCAAAGACGGCGTGAGAAAGGCCACGGTCCGGGCCGCCGCACCGGCAACCTGTGCCAACATTGCCAGAGGCCTGTTTCTGGAGATTGCAGAGAACAACCCTAAGGTTTACGGTGCTCTTCTGGAGCTTCTGTATACCAAGACCACCCAGATGGTAACGGAACGGGAGCGGCTTCGGTCGGAACTGGAGATTGCCTCCCGGATTCAGACAGGATTCCTACCAAAATCTTTCGAGGAGTTCTTAAAGATGCCTGATGTGAAGATTACTGCCAGGATGAAGCCGGCCAAGGAGGTAGGGGGAGATTTCTATGATATCTTCCG
>CAYWRB010000446.1:2017-2972 GCA_964460025.1 uncultured Hungatella sp. | reverse complement strand
AAATAAAGTCATGGAAGATCTAAGCTTCAAATCATCCGGCCATCCCATCACCCTTACCGCATCATCGCAGTCCACTTCCAAAAGCGCCTGCGAAATCTCTACAAGATTACTTCCAAGTTCACCATCCTTCATAAACGCCTTCGCTTCATCCATATCTTTGATCGCATAATACCGGGCAGTCTCACTATAGCCCAGCCCATTAATTTGCGGAAATATAAACCACATCCAGCAGCTCCTCTTCTGCCCGGACTTAATCTCCTGCAAAGCAGTCTGATAATAATTCTGCTGCGCAGTCAAAAATCTTTCTAATCCTTTATCCATTTCAAAATCCTGCCTTTCCTTTTATTTGGCTTCATTGTACCGTTCCTGTCCCCACCATCCCGGCATAAGTTCCTCCAGTGTGACAGTCTCGCGCTGTCCATAATCAACCATGATTTCCGTATCTTTATTTTGGGGAGATAACTGCATTAAAAATTCCCGGCACGCACCGCAGGGCATACCGCTTCCCCCACCGTAGGGCGCCCTGTCCCGGAAAGTAATCATTCTTTTAACCACTGTCTGCCCGCTGTTCACATACATATTAAGCGCGGCCACCCTCTCCGCGCACAAATCCAGAACACCGCAGCAGCTCTCGATACAAAAGCCGGTATAAATTTCCCCGTTTTCACTCTCCAAAGCGCATACAACATGATGCGCATATATAAAAGGAGTGACCTCCCCCGGATGAAAATGTTCCTTTGCTTTTATGTATAATTTTTCCCAAATATCCATATTAATCATCCTCCATAATTGCCGACTTATTTCCGCACCTGATATATTTTTTTCTCTTTATCTTTTATATCAGTTTACAAGATTTGCTCTGCAATTACAAGTTACCTGCCACATCCAGCTACCATTCAATTTACATTTTCAATGATCCGTACAAACCGGTCCACATACACCTGATCCATATCAC
>CAYWRB010000446.1:0-2007 GCA_964460025.1 uncultured Hungatella sp. | reverse complement strand
TGCTGCCCTTTTTTGGCGCTCCATAAGACATAACTCTATCGTCAAATTCTTCAAGCTCCAGATATGTGTCCTCCTCATACCGCTCAATATTTTCATTAACAGAAGGCTGAGAAAATACCAGCTTCTTCTTCCCGACAGAAACCTGATATGAAAATGTTCCTTTTTTCTTATATTCTCTGACAGCGATATTTTTCCATCCGAAGGAAGTATCCACCTGACTGATATCCTCATACTTATAAGCAACTCCCGTAGGATGCAGCGTACTATAAGAAACGATTGTTTCAGGAGTAACAAAAGCCACATTCACAACAGCAAAGTAAAAAAGTACACACCAAACGGCGAAAGATACAACCTTATGATTCCATAAAATCTCAAACAACACCGCCAGATCATTGGACTTTTCTTTCGATACATGGCGTATCCGTTCGATCAGGTACACGATCGCCCCAAAAAGCGGCAGCTCCGTGATAAGGATCAAAAGCAGCTCTCCGCCGCCCTGAAACTCGTAAAACAGCCAGTCCCGTGGCGCAAACAAAGAGATAACCAGCCTGTCTATCAGGACAAGCACAGCGAACATGCCGATAAGAACAGGTATGATAGCCAGAACAACCCAGACATCCCGCTTTCCTTTTTCCTTCATCCGCTCTTTTTGATATTTGCGTCTTTGAAAATAATCTCTCCACTGCAGACTGAGCCATACAGCCCCGATGAGTGCAAATACCGCATTCATTATAAGTATTTCCTTATTTCCGCTATGCATTTGGATATTTAAAAATAATCCAACTACAGGTGCTCCAAGCACCAGCGTCCACATAATTATCTGTGGCGGGGACGGACAGGTAAACTCTTTTAAGCTTTCCTGAACATCTTCAAATTCCTTCCCCTCCAAAAAATCAATAACTTCATCATACTCCTCGACCATCCGGTTTTGCATATCATAATCTTCACTCAGAGAGATACAAAGCGATTTCTTCATATCACAGCTATCGCTCTGGGCTTCAAATTGTTCCGCCTGCCTCTGCAGTATTTTCTGGATTTCCGGAAGCTCCTGTCCCTGAATGCAGCGAATCTCTTCAATGCTAAAGTCCAGATAGCGCAGCAGCTTGATCCGTTTTAGGTGTAATACATCCTCCTCCGTATATATGCGATATCCATTTTCTCCATTATGCTGTACAGCGATCAATCCTTTTGACTCATAATAACGGATACTTTTCGCTGTCAGGCCGGTCGGTTTTTCTACATCCTTAATTTTCATAAGCACCTCATTTTGTTTCGCTTCACAGATACAACTTAAAAATACACCCTGACCTTGGGGGAATGTCAATACTCTGTGATATTTTCCTATATTATTTCGCATATTCTCAGCTTCTGACCTGTACTTTCAGCGTAAAAATGCTATCCTGAAAATTGAAAGGCGGTGAGAATATATGGATCAGCAGAAAATCGGTCACTTTCTAAAAGAGCTTCGCAATGAAAAAGAGCTTACCCAGACAGAGCTCGCTGAAATGCTTGGAGTAACTAACCGAAGTATTTCTCGCTGGGAAAACGGCGTGACTATGCCGGATCTCGATTTACTTATTGAGCTTGCAAAACATTACGATGTAGAAATCATGGAAATTTTAGACGGAGAAAGGAAGGATAACAGTATGGATAGACAGACAGAAGAACTTATGCTGAAAGTTGCCGACTATAATAATGAAGAGCGAAATTTTTTCTCAAAAAGAATGTGCATCATGTTTATTATCGCAATCATTGGCATGGTAATTTACGCAGGCGTCGATATGTTAGGTCTGTCAGAAGCACAACCCTATGAAGCTATCGTGAACGCCGCTCTTGGATTTGCTCTCGGCACACTGATAACAGGACTTCTGTATGCCAGCCGGTATATGTCCAAAGCCAAAGCATACAAAATACGCTTACTGCAAAAAATCCGGAGATTAAAAAAATAGATAACTCAACTTTCCCAGCAGATATTTCCAAACAAAGCCTGTATAAATGCCGCCTGAG
>CAYWRB010000445.1:0-2975 GCA_964460025.1 uncultured Hungatella sp. | reverse complement strand
AAATGCTGCAGATTAAAAATGGAACTGTAAAAGTTTCTTGATCATATCTCTCATTTTCTTGGTTCCTCGGGCTGCGCCCCTATTGCCAGAAAGCCCCTCTCAGACACCTTCCGGCAATCACAGAGCCATAAAGTTTAGTTGCTTAATTCAACCGTTACCTTAACTGCGTCCTTGTAAGAACCTAAAATTGCACCCCCTTCTTCATCAAGACGTGCAATCACTTCCATCCCTGCACTGATCTCCCGGCCGTCATGGTCATAATACATGGCAAAGGTCGGACCCGGCGGATAGTAGATAATGTCTCCTATCTCATAAGGATACTGGATATTCTCCAGATCAGAATCAGCAATTGTGAAATCCAGATGTGCATGCTTCTCACGTTTTGCATAGTCGGTCATATCCAAAGTGAGTGGCAGCTGCTCTGGAAAGGCATCTGCCGCAGGCGTATCCAGCAAAGCGGCGTAAATGACATCCGTATCATCCAGGGTAATGGTAAGCTGCCTGCCTCCCTGTGATGTCTCTGCTGCGGAAGATCCGCCGGATTCAAATTCAAACAGCACCTCTACATCTTCATCATATGCCTGAAAAGCTGCAACGCCTTCCTCATCCATTCTCGCCAATACTTCGATTCCGGAACTGATGCCCCTTCCGTCATGTTCTGTAAAAATCCCCATGGTCGGGCCGGGATGCCAGTAAACGATATCGCCGATTTCATATTCATATACCGTATCCTGCTGGCTTTCTTCGCTCAGCGAAAATGGAAGGTAGACCTCTTTCTGGCGGTTAAGATGTTCATGCATCTCAACAGTGAAGGGAAGCTGCTCCAAAAATTCCGCTGTCGCCGTGGTATCCGTCAGTTTTGCATATACCACATCCGTACCGTTCAGCGTCATCTTCAGTCGCCCGGATGCGGCAGCTATTTCCGTTTCCATTGTCCCTTCTTCCTTCTCTGTCTGTTCCTCCGAATCTTTTGTAGATGTGTTCCCTGATTCCTCCGATGCCTCCTGTGTTTCATTCGTATCATTCTTTGGCGCGGACTGATTACTGCCGCATGCTGAAAGCATGAGCGCCAGCATAAGCAGCAGAGAAAATAAACCAGCAATTCTTCTTTTCTTTGTCTTCAAGATTGTTTCCTTTCGTTTTTCATTTTTGTAAAGAGCCGTTCTGCCTTTTTAATCAGCGGCAATGGGCCTGCAGATATTCCAGAATATACTCTGTTGCCGTTTCCGCATCCTGTCCGTGCAGGCCGTGCCCGGCTCCCGGAAGGACTTTCAGCTCTGCAGACGGGTAGACCTCCAAAGCCCGCTTAGAGGATGAAATCGGGACAATTCCGTCAGCATCCCCATGGATCAATAGGACATCCTTTTCATACGCCCCGATCACATTGTAGACATCATAATCCAACAGTTCTTCAAAATAAGTACGTTAAAATGTAGCCTCCCTCTGGAACCCATTGAAAACACTGGCTTTAACGCTATACAAAAATGTGTTTTGTGTTCTTTTTTGCCTGATTTCTGATAGCGCTGTCACCAGTTTCCTGATACTTCCATTCTACTATCCGCCATATCTTTTTTCAAATACCTGCACCGCATGGATAGCATATGCCTGTGGAGCATGTCCATCATCATTTCTTCTCTTTCTTATAATGTTATAAAAACTCCCACAAAAGCGGAAGTCTCAAAAAGTTTTGAAGTATGAATGAAAAGGTAATAACTGCAAAGAGCCAGCAGGATCTCGCCTGCCGGCCCTATGTACGCTTATACATTATAAATCTTTCCAGGTTTTCCTGTCCTGCTTCCCCATCCCCTTCCGCAGCTTCTGGTTCTCCTTCTGCAGTTTTTCAATCTCCTGCTTTAGCTCCCTTATCTGCTGCTCCAGCAGCGCGATCCTTCCTCCCATGGCTTGATCGAGGATATTCCGGCGAGGGTCGATGGTTCCGGCCTGCTGTTCCAGTGCCTGGCTGATCTCAGCCCTCACGATGGGATTCTTATAAAAGAACCCTCTGGAAAGTCCGGTCAGCTTCATCAGCTGAGGGACTGATATCCTGTCTCCGTCCTCCAGCATCTTCCGGATCGCCAGCTTTGCCGCAGCGATCTTTTCATCGCTCTTCTCCCGGTTCAGTTCGATCATCTTATCGTATTTGCTCATAGTCTTCACCCCACCCTTCCAGGTTTGCAAGCAGGATCCTGGTCTGTGCTTCCCTGGCCCTGCGCGTTTCATCTGCCAGGATCTGGTTGCTCATCTTCCGGTAGTGCATCACTGCATTGACTCCCTTATGCCCCAGCAGTTTGGCGATAGTCCAGTCATCCAGGTGCAGTTCTGTCAGCTTCACACCATAGGACCGCCGGAACATGTGTGTTCCGAACCGGAAGCGCTTCCCTTCATCATCCCGCAGGTCCTCCCTCAGTATCAAGCCAAGAACCTTATGTTTGATAGTAGCATATTGTAAAGGCCGTCTGGTATCCCTCTCATCTACAAAAATGTAAACTGTCTCACCATACCGTTCCTCCGTATACTGGATCGCCTTCCGGATCAGCAACGCCAGCTCTGCACTGACTGGCTTCTCAAAAGTCTTTGTCTTAACCTGCCGGATCCTTATCATATCCACACCATTCAGCCGGAACAGGCAGTCCCTCTGCAGGGTGAGAGTGTCTGAGATCCTGGTCCCCAGCATCTGATGGATGACCATGCACCTGGTGATCTGCTCATCCAGTTTTGTGATATGTGCGTTCAGTCTCTTCAGCTCGCTGTCTGAATATGCTCTGAACTCCGGTTCCAGTTCTGGCGGGATGTCCGTATTCAAGAACAGCTTTTCCAGCTGAGGATATCCGCAGAGTTTTCCGACAGTCTCCAGTACGGAGCGCAGCTTTAAAATATCATCGCTGTTCCCTCTTCCGGAACTTCCATTGGTCGCCTTATGGATGAGATACTCTTCCAGTACCGGTCTGTTGATCTCCGCACAGGACTTTATCCCG
>CAYWRB010000444.1:0-2979 GCA_964460025.1 uncultured Hungatella sp. | reverse complement strand
GTACGTTTTCTTATTAACACTCATCCACGAAAGGAGTCGCACAATGAAAATTGTATCAACAACTGCAGCACCGGCCGCTATCGGCCCCTACTCTCAGGGAATGGTGGTAAATGAGCTGGTATTTACTTCCGGCCAGATCCCCATTGACCCGGCTACGGGATCCGTGGCGGAAGGAGGGATCACAGAGCAGGCCCGCCAGTCGGCGGAGAATGTAAAAGCCGTCCTTGAGGCCGCCGGAGCCGACTGTTCCACAGTCATCAAAACCACCTGCTTCCTGGCGGACATGAATGACTTCGCGGCATTCAACGAAGTCTACGGCCGATATTTCACCGGCAATCCGGCCAGAAGCTGTGTCGCCGTAAAAGACCTGCCAAAGGGTGTCCTGTGCGAGATTGAAGCCGTAGCCGTAATCAAGTAAGATATCCGGCCCCAGCTTCTGAATGAAAAGGAGAAAGCTTATGGATGCAAAATCAAAGATGAATAACCGCTTTAAAGATTTGGAGGGAGGCCTTTTCTCCTCTGTCACCAAGGCAGACGTGGGAGAAGGGGTCGGCAATTTTCTGGCTGCCGGAGGCGCCAATATGGCCTGGGCAGATCCGTTTTACCCCAATCCTTCCGTTCCGGAATCCGTAAAAAAAGCCATGATGGAAGCGCTGGAAGGCGGAACCGTAAGCCATTATGTGATGCCTATCGGAGATCTGGAGCTTCGGAAAGCCCTGGCAGAAAAAATCAGCAGGAAAAATCACATTTCCATCGATCCAAGCAGAAATGTGATTGTATCTCCCGGCTCTGACAGCGGACTTTTATTTGCAATGATGCCCTTTATCGAAGAAGGCGACGAAAGTCTCATTCCGGACCCCAGCTACCCAAGCAATTTTCTCAATGCAAAACTGCTGGGTGCCAAAGCCGTGCCGGTTCCTCTGTTTGAAGAGGACGGTTATCAGCCACGGATTGAAGAATTTGAAAAGAGAGTTACGGACAGGACGAAAATGGTCCTTATGAGTCACCCTAACAACCCGACTACTACCATATTCCGCCGGGAAGTTCTGGAGCAATTATCGGAATTCATTGTGAAGCATGATCTGATTCTGGTATGTGACCAGGCATTTGAGGATCATATCTACGACGGCATTGAATTCGTATCTCCCTGTACCCTTCCGGGAATGTGGGACAGAACGGTAACGGTGTGTTCCATCTCAAAAGGACTAGGGCTGTCCGGCTTCCGCATCGGATACCTTTATGCCAATGATCATATTATGGATGTGCTGTACGGAGCCGCCGTCAATGTGCTGGGCGCCTCCAACACCCTTGCCAGCATCGGAGCCGTGGCTGCGGTAAAGGATGAAGAATTTTTAAAGAGCAATTATGAACGTCTTTTAAGGAGAAGAAACCTTGCCTATGAGATCCTGTCGGATATTCCCGGCGTGGAGATGAAGCCCAGTGAAAGCGGTATCTTAAGCTGGCTGAATGTCAGCAGGCTGGGAACCAGCGCGGAAGTCGCCGACTATATCAGGGACCATGCCAACATCATGGTAAATCAGGGAACCCCTTACGGCGCTCAGGGCGAAGGGCATATCCGCATTGTAACCGCATGTTATGCAGATGATGAGGATGCGGCAAAGCGTTTTCGTGATATTCAAAAAGCACTGACTGAACTTGCAAGACAAAAAGGAATCTGTTAACCCACATAAGACAATGAATGTCTGGAAAGGAATCGTCAGAATGGGCGAGTCAACAGGAAAAGAAAAATTAACATTTCGCGGCGGAATTTTTATGTCTCTTGTTCCGGTAGCTATATTTTTTGGTTTTTGCGTTGTTCTTTTTGTATGGTTTAAGGCATTTAATATGGAGGCTCTGGCTATGGGCGGCTTTGTCGCCCTTCTCATCGGCGGAGTCTTCTGCACCAGCTACACCAAATTCTGGGATGCGGCTATCAAAGGCATTTCATCTATAACCAGCGTATCGGTTATCGTTATCTTTTTTGTAATCGGTATGTTCAGCGCCCTGATGAAGGCCAGCGGGCTGTCCAGCGGATTCGTATGGCTGGCCAACAGCATCGGCATGAAAGGCGGACTGTTTGTAGCGTTTACCTTTTTTGCCACCTGCATCGTCGCAACGGCTACAGGCAGCTCCATCGGAACCATGTTCACCGCATTCCCCATCTTCTTCCCTGCCGGAGTTATTTTAGGCGGAAGCCCTGCATTCATGGCCGGCGCCATTGTGTCAGGGGCTATCTTCGGCGATAACCTGGCGCCTATCAGTGATACTACCATTGCCTCCGCCTCCACTCAGCAGTTTAAAGACGGACGTCCCGCCGATGTAGGGGGAGTGGTCAGCAGCCGTTTAAAATATTCGGCGGTGGCAGGGCTTATCAGCCTGGTCCTCTTTGCCGTCTTAGGCGGAATCGGAGGAACCTATGAGGGAGGAACCATTGAGGCCGCCTCCAGCCCGGTAAGCCTGGTTATGCTGATTCCTGTTGTTATTATGCTGATTGTTGCTACGAAAAGCAGAAATATCTTCCAGGGAATCGGCGTAGGGCTCCTTCTGGGACTTATTGTGGGACTGGCCGCCGGATTGTTCACCTTCCAGGATGTATTTGCCAATGACCCTGCCAACAACCAGGCCGTAGGCTTCCTCATCGGCGGAATCCAGAATATGCTGGGAACCGTTGGACTGGTCACTGCAGTTTTCGGCATCATGGGCGTCCTTACGGAAGCAGGCATGCTGGATTACATGGTGGAAACCATATTAAACAGCAAAGCAGCCAGCACTCCCAAAGGGGCAGAGCTTATCTGTATGCTGGGCATCAGCCTCTGCACCGTCATCTTCGGCGGCGTTACAAGCGCTTCCATTCTTACCTTCGGTCCTGTGTTAAATAAAGTAGGAAGCGCCAAGAATATTCATCCCTACAGAAGAGCCAATCTTTTAGTCGGAACCGCCAACAGCCTTCCTGACATAGTGCCCTTCATGAGCGTGTTC
>CAYWRB010000443.1:0-2981 GCA_964460025.1 uncultured Hungatella sp. | reverse complement strand
CTTCTGGTCTCCGGATGAATCACAATAAACTTTTTCTCCCTGTGATAATATTCCAGAGGACTGCTGTCCGTATAATTCTTTCCCTTATAAACTTTGCAGGCCGCGATCCTATCCATCATCATCTCCGCCACATAGTTTACAGGCATCTTATGTCCCACCAGTCCTTTGGATTTATCCGTGGAAAAATCAATCCAATATTCAAAATGATGCTTATTTCTCCCCTTATGGTGAAGCCATGCTTTGGAGAACCCATACAGTTCCCGCTCCGCCGCATTGGGGCTTCGGTTCCCCTGGTAGAACCGGACCCCGGTCCAGAACTCCTCCGGCGAATATTTTGACAGGTCATGGAGCAGCCCCTGTTTAAAAAGTCCTACTTTAAAGCACCCTTCCATAACCAGAAGCTTATGTTCCGTAATCGTTTTAAAATGATTCCAAACATTTAACCCTTTCATAAGGATTCACCATTCCTTTCTAAACCCTGGACATTTCAAAAAAAATTCGTTTTTTTCTTCTGAATCATACAGCATTTCAATATATTTTTCTAACAGATTGATAAAAAGATTTGACACTTTTTTACAATTATGCTATTCTTAGGACAGTTGCAAATAGTTTGCGGCTGTGACTCAATTTTTTTTTATTTTTGGAGGTATCATCATGAGCAAAGGTACAGTTAAGTGGTTCAATAACCAGAAAGGTTATGGCTTTATCTGTGATGAGGAAGGCAAGGATGTGTTTGTACATTACTCCGGCCTGAACATGGAGGGTTACAAGACCCTGGAGGAAGGCGCTGAAGTAGAGTTCGATGTCATCGACGGCGCCAAAGGACCACAAGCGACCAACGTAACAAAACTTTAATCATCTAGTTATCAGTGTACCTTTTCGTGTAATATAGATTTTGTAAAAGAGCTACACCGTGGTTGATTACGGAAAGAGCCACCCATCAGGATGGTTCTTTTTGTTTCCCCTTTTTAAGTCTCCGTTTCTCTTTCTTCAGGCAAAACATCAGCGGACAGCCTTCGCCAGCATCTCTTTCAGCTCCGGAACCGAAAAACTGTAATTCCGGTTGCAGAAATGGCAGTTAATCTCCACCGGTTTTCCGTCATCAATCATATCCTGCAGTTCCTTTCTCCCGATACTGATCAAGGCCTTCTCCACCCTGGCCTTATCACAGTTACAGAAAAAACGGGTCTCCAGCTTATCTGTGATTTCCAGGTTCAGATCTCCCAAAAGCCTTTCCAATATCATCTCCGGCGTCAGTCCCTCATCCAGCAAAGCCGTGACAGAAGGCAGCTCTTTCAGCTTTGCTTCCAGATTTTCCACAATGGTCTCAGACGCTCCCGGCATCAGCTGAATGATAAACCCTCCGGCCTGTCTGACCGTGTTGTCCCGGTTCATCAAAACGCCTAGAGCAACGGAGGAAGGTGTCTGCTCCGATGTTGCATAGTAATAGGTCAAATCCTCCGCAATCTCCCCTGTCACTAATATGGTCTGTCCTACATAGGGCTCCTTCAGCCCGATGTCCTGAATCACGCTTAAGACGCCCACCCCCAAGGCGCCTCCCACATCCAGCTTTCCCTGGGCGTTGGCAGGAAGAATCACCATAGGGTTGTAAGCGTATCCCTTCACGTTTCCCTTAGAATCCGCAGTGACGGTAAGTCCCTCTATAGGACCGTCTCCCTGAATCTTGATGGTTAAAAGGTCCTGTTCCCCCTTCATCATACTTCCCATCATCCCGCCTGCAGTCAGCAGCCGTCCAAGGGCCGCCGTTGCCACCGGGCTGGTATTGTGAGCCTTCCTGGCCGTCTCCGTCAGTTCTCTGGTTGTTGAGGCAAAGGCACGGATCTGCCCCTCTGCCGCTGTTGCACGAATGATATAATCTTCCATGTATGGTTCCTTTCTTCTATTTCGTCTCGTTTCTTTCTATCCATTCTCCTGTCTGACAGGCAGAGTGCAATCCCCCTTTTCCTTCCCACACTCCCTCGCCACCACATAGACTCTTTCGCTGTCCTCTTTTGGTTCTTCTCTGGTAAAGGCATCATACATTGCTTCCAGCTTCATACCGGACTCCGCCACGGCCTGCCTGATCTCTTCCAATGTATAAGCTTTCTGATAATGGGTCTCCTGGAATCTCCGGTACAGCCCGTTTCCTTCCTCAATGAACAGGGTCAGGTCATACTCATTGATTCTCTCTTCCTCGTCAAAGACATTTTCCCAGATAAAAGAGCAGTCCTCCCTGTTCTCGGCAATGGTACGGTCTCCGATCACATCCCTGTATTTATAAAGGGTATTCATATCAAAAATGAAAATTCCGCCTGGGTCCAGATAATTATTTACCAGGGACAAGGTGCTTACAAACTCCTGGTATGCCGTAAGGTAATTCATGGAATCACAGATACTGACTGCGGCAGCCACGGTCCCGTACAGTTCAAAGGCCTGCATGTCCTGAAGAAGGTAAAGAATATCTGCCCCGGACTCCGTCCGTTTTTCTATGGCAATCTGAAGCATGTCCTCCGAATTGTCCACTCCGATCATATCATAGCCCCGTCCTGCCAAAGCCTCCGTCAGATTTCCGGTTCCACACCCTAAATCCAGCACCAGCCCGTCTTTTACACCGTATTCCGTCAGCAGTCCCCACAGGTACTCTGTCCACTCCTCATATGGAACATTATCCATAAATCGGTCATATACTGCGGCGAAATTTGTATATGCCTCCATCTCCTGCCCTTTCCTTTCCCGGAATGTATGTTCTGCTGCCGGCAGACCGGCCGCAAAATTTCCAAACTCCTCTGAAAGTATACTACCTTTTCTCTTCTTTGTAAAGAAAAGGGAGCGATTGTTCTTGACGCCCAAAGCCTGTGTCAAGTATAATAGTCCCTATGCCGCTGGTATCCATGGTTCATTGCAGGCTCCCCTGCATTCACCATGGCTGCCCTGCAACATTTTCATATTAATTATGGAAGAGAGGAAGATAGCAGTGAGAC
>CAYWRB010000442.1:0-2984 GCA_964460025.1 uncultured Hungatella sp. | reverse complement strand
CAACCTTGTCTGCCACAAACTGCTCCACCGGCTCTCCCTCCATACTCTGGTAATGGGGAGACATGGCCACCGTAACCGGCCTCCCGTCCAGGCTTCTGACTTTATCACAAAGCTTCCTTAAAATATCCAGCATGGGCTTTGTCCCCTGATCCTCGATCTCATTGCCCACACTCCACATCACAACACAAGGCCGGTTTCTATCTCTCAAAATCAGATAAGTCAGATCCTCCTCCCAATCATTTTCATAGAAACGGGAGTATGATCCCTGAACCCACTTGTCAAAACACTCATCCAGCACATAGAATCCCATCCGATCACACAGATCCATCAGTTCCCCAGAGGGAATATTGTGGCTGGTCCGTATAGCGTTGCAACCCATATCTTTCAGCACGCCAAGTCTTTTTTCCAGAAGCGCCTCCGTAACGGCTGCTCCTACACAGCCTCCGTCATGGTGAAGGCAAACTCCCTTCAGCTTTACTGCATTTCCATTGACAAACATCCCTTTCCCAGGCAAAAACTCTACATGCCGGAAACCAACATTCATCTCCAAAGTCTGCCCCGCAACGGACAGTTTAAACTTATAAAGATTCGGCTCCTCAGCACTCCAGGGCCTCACATCCAGATTCTCCTTTTTCAGCTCTCCTTCCTGCAGAACAACAGGCCCAAATACACCCTCCAACGCGACAGAAACCTCCTTCTCTTTCCCGTCTACATGCAGAGCAAGCCTTCCCTTTCCATCCACATAATCCGCTGTCAACCGAACATCCTCTACCCTCAAAAACCTCTCCGGAACCTCCAAAAGTTCTACTTTCCGGTAAATCCCGCACCCGCTGTACCATCGGTCCGTAATGGTCACCGAATTATCCACCCGAACCGCAATCAGATTCTCCCCTTCCCTCAAAACCTCCGTCACTTCCAGAGAAAACCCGCTATACCCATACCGATGCTCCCCCAAAACCACTCCGTTCATATATACCCTGCACCGCTCAAACACCCCGTCAAACCGAAGAAAATATCTCTTCCCCTCCCTTTTCTCCGTCAGCACCAGATGCTTCCGATACCACCCAATCCCCCATCGATCCAAAAACCCCTGAGCCTGAGGCCCAAACTTCCACTGCGGATCCGCTTCCATATCCCTTTTCAGCGCTCTCCCAACTGCCCAATCATGAGGAATCTCCACCTTCTCCCACTCCCCATCATCAATCTCCGCCTTATATCCATCCTCATCATCCCTGTCACAAAATAACCAATCCCTATACAACTCCGTATTCATAACCAATCCATCCTCCTTACAAACCCTATTATCACCAAATCCCCTCCCCAGCTACCTCATCTCTCTCCATTTTTATCATCACCCCAGCACAGCCACCCTACCTTATTTCTGTCATTGTCGTTTCGTCATTCCCCGGCCCGGCAGCAACCAGCTCCAGAACCATCTCACCAAACGACAATCTCTCACCCCTTCACTCCCGCCGCAGCAATCCCCTCAATAAAGTATTTCTGGGCAAACACATACAACAGTACAATAGGAATCAAAGACATGGTAGTAGCCGCCATAATCAGCGTATACTCCGTCCCATTCTCCTGCTGAAACATCCTGATCCCCACCTGCAAAGTAAACTTTTCCTTCTCATTCAAGAAAATCAAAGGCCCCGTAAATTCATTCCAGGAATCCAGAAACTTCAGGGTAACCAGGGTAGCCAGCGCCGACTTTGAAAGCGGCAGCACAATCTGCGACAAAATTCTGAAATCCTTGGCCCCGTCAATTCTGGCTGCCTCAATCAAAGAATCCGGAATGCTGACAAAAAACTGCCTCAGCAAAAATACACCAAAAGGTGAAAAGCAATGAAGAATAATCAGCGCCGCATGAGAATTCAAAAGATTCAGCTTATTCATCAATTCATACTGCGGAATCATAGTCACCTGATATGGAATCATCATAGTAGCCAGATACAGCATAAACAGGAAATCTCTCCCCTTAAAGCGCAGCTTGGCGAAGGCGTAGGCAGACAGTGCGCAGGTAATTACCTGCCCCAAGGTAGAAAATATGGCAATCTTAGCCGTATTGATATAAAACGTAACAAAAGGAATCTTCTTAAGCACATCCCCGTAATTCTTCCACATCCAGGTGCTTGGAAGCAGCTTCATGGGAACCGCAAACAACTCCGCCTTCGGTTTCAGCGAGCCAATAACCATCCACAAAAAAGGAAACAGCATGGTAGCGCCAATCAATACAAGTATTATAAAAATCACAGGATAAAAAACATATTTTTTCATCTTCATTGACATCTTCGCTCCACCTCCCTATTGATTGACCCATTTTTTCTGGCCTACGAACTGAATCAGCGTCATAACCAAAATAATGAAAAACAGAATAAATGCAGCCGAACTTGCATATCCAAACCGGTAATCCACAAAAGATTTGTTGTAAATATAATACGCCAGAACATTGGTGGCTCGGCCCGGACCGCCCTGGGTCATAGCCATAATCACATCAAACACCTTGAAGGAGCTGATCATCTGAGTCACCAGGCAGAAGAAAATGGTAGGAGACAGCATAGGCAAGGTTATGTACATAAAACGCTGACCGGAATCTGCCCCGTCCAGTTTTGCAGCCTCATAAAGCTCCACACTGATTCCCTGAAGACCTGCCAGAAGAATAATGGCATTGTATCCCATGGAACGCCAGATGGTCACGATCTCCACAGAGATAAGCGCCCACGCCGAGGAAGAGATCCAATTGGGCGGTTCCTGTACTCCGAAAGCCATAAGCGCCTGATTGACAGGCCCATAATTGGCAAGTACCATAGACCACACAAGGCCGATGGCGATCATAGATGTAACCTGGGGAAGAAAATAAACCGTCCGGAATACCTTGATCCCCGGAATCTTGATATTCATCAAAAGTGCCATAAGAATACCGAAAATAATGGATAACGGCACCGTCACCAAGGTATACCACAGCGTGTTTTTCAGCGAGATAT
>CAYWRB010000441.1:0-2991 GCA_964460025.1 uncultured Hungatella sp. | reverse complement strand
ATTCAAGAGGGAAAGCTGTTGGTGTGCACGCAGCGGCTGTCCGTGGTGTTTGACCTTAGGGGAAAGGAGACTGCGAAAGTATTTGAGCATGGTAATCAGGGATACAATCAGGACCGTTATCTGACAGAAGACGGGCTGCTGTTTTGTACAACCTATACCAATTCTCCTTATTGTCTGGAAGCGGTTTACGATGTGAATACAGGAGAGAGACTGTTTGGAAACAGGGGCTTTGCCAGAACCTTCCAGTATAATGAGAAAACAGGAGCATTGGCGTATCAGCATACAAGCGGGGAATCCGATGTGAGCCGTTATCTGAAAATCGCGTACAGGAAAGGGGACGGAAGCTTTGAAGAGGTCCGTACGGTGGCGTCTCAGGAGGTCAATATGATGCTTAGAACGGATGAATTTTCCATGGACGACAGGTATGTTCTGCTGAATGGAGACGATTGCTGCGAGGTATATGATATTTCCACGGGGGAAAAGATGCTCTCTATAAATGGCAGCGGATATGCGATTTTGGAAGGGAAACTGTATGATATGAAAACCGATGCGGCAGGAAAGCTTGCAGTATATGGCATTGAGGGCTTGGAGAAACTGTTGCAGGAAGCAGAGGGTTACCTTGCCTCGCCTTATGGGGTACGAGAGTTGTCAGAACAGGAAATGGAAAGATATTATATACTGCCGGATACGGAAAAATCCTGATATTCTGGCTGCCAAATTTGATTTTTATCTAACTGTGTGATATACTAGGAGCACTTAGCGAGGTTTTATCGAGCTTAGTGCGAGTTATACCGAAGGTGAACTAGGAGCACTTAGTGGGATAAAAATATAATGAAACAGGGAGAGTAGGGGGATGAAGGATACAACGCTGGTAATCATGGCGGCGGGAATCGGAAGCCGGTTTGGAGGCGGGATCAAGCAGCTGGAGCCGGTAGGACCCGGCGGCGAGATTATTATGGATTATTCCATTTATGACGCACTGCAGGCAGGTTTTAACAAAGTGGTTTTTATCATCCGCAAGGATTTGGAAAAGGATTTTAAGGAAGTGATCGGCAATCGTATCGAGAAGATAGTAAAGACAGAGTATGCTTTCCAGGAACTGGATGATCTGCCTCAGGGGTTTACAAGACCGAAAGAGAGAAAGAAGCCATGGGGAACCGGACAGGCTGTTTTAAGCACCAAAGGACTGGTGAAGGAGCCGTTTCTGGTGATTAATGCAGACGATTACTACGGAAAAGAAGGCATCAAAAAGATCCATGATTATCTGGTAGGTGAGATGGATGAGGAGTCCAAAGTATATGATCTGTGCATGAGTGGTTTTCTGTTGGCCAACACGTTAAGCGAGAACGGCGGTGTTACCAGAGGCGTCTGCCAGATTGATGACAACGGATATCTGAAAAAGGTAACAGAGACCTATGAGATTCAGAAAGACGGCGATGGTCTTTCCGCCAGAGATGAATCCGGTAATCCTACATTTGTAGATATCGGATGCCATGTATCTATGAATATGTGGGGACTTCCGGCATCTTTCATTGACGAGCTGGAGAGAGGTTTTCCCAAGTTCCTTTCAGAGGTGAAGGAAGGGGATGTGAAGTCAGAGTATCTTCTTCCGCGCATCATTGATAAGATGGTGGCGGAGGGAAAAGCTCGGGTTAAGGTTCTGGAGACAGCGGACAGATGGTTTGGCGTGACATATAAAGAGGATAAACCGGCTGTGGTGGAAGCCATACAAAGATTGATTGCGGAAGGAGTCTATCCAAAGAGGCTGTATCAATAAAGTTTATTATTACTGGCAACGATGGAACGTATCATCAACCACTTCAAAACCAGCCTGTGTATCGCCGGAAGAAAACCCGTAACCATGCTACAGCAAAAGCGGATACCCTATTGTCTAAGGCATCCGCTTTGCTCATGGTTTGTATTCGGTCAAACTTTCAAATTCTCTATGCTCTCTTTTGTAAGGCCGGTATATCTCATAATTTTTTCTACTGGCTCACCATCTGCTTTCATATTCCGGGCAAATCCAAGTTTTTCTTCATATCTTGCATTGTACAATGCCTGTGCTTCATCATGCCTTGCTTTCGCACGAAGTCTCTCTTTTTCACGGAACTCTGACGAAGCAGTAATCGTATAATAAGCATTAATCGCTTGACTCATAACTGGCACCTCCATCTTTTTAATCTTTTCCAGTTCCTCTTCCGTTTCCGCCTTGAACAGTGAAAGCCACAACAGTAACATGTTTCTTTAAAAGTTCCGGATACTGTACAAACAACATTTTGAACAGCGTATCCGTCTTAAACGTATATTCAAGCTTCTTCATGGCACCTTTTCCTTAAATCTTATAATTTCCCTACGGACATTATACCATACTCCACGGCCTATTTCTATAAGGATTTTTACAGCCGCTTTATTCTCCACTCAAAAGGTATGCGTAAAGACCCTTCGAATATTTTACATATTATTGTTTGCTTATCGTGTTCATAGCCTTTTGAAATTTTTAAGTCCGCTTGTTAGGATAAGTTTCCTATAATATAGTAACAGAATATACTGATGGAGAGGAAGAAATAAGGAGAGGAAAATGACCAGATATTCTTCTGAACCAAGAAAAACGATTTTGCCGGACCAGGGTCAGATCAATGAGATAGAATATTTTCAAAGTATGTATCCGCAAAATATGAAGATACTGCAAAAATATGTCATAGAAGAATGTGACCGCATGGATTATAAAGGCAGTCCCATATATGACGAATATCCCGATGCGCAGATGATTCGGCAGGCCTGCGGCAGGATCTGTGCTAATATTCCGGAAGCGGAAGAGGAACAGGCAAATGCAGATATTATAGGTACCGGACAGGTAGAAATCAGTGAGATTGGCAAAGGGCAGACAGAGGTAAGCCAGCAGCTGATGAGATGGAATTCCGGTTCCGGCCGCCCGCCTCAAGGTCCACCACCCGGCCGTCCGCCTCAGGGCCCACCGCCTGGCCCGTGGGG
>CAYWRB010000440.1:0-2993 GCA_964460025.1 uncultured Hungatella sp. | reverse complement strand
TCTGTCTGTACCAGGGTATCGATCTGGCTGCGGACACGGTTTAAGAATTCCTCAAATCTTCCTCCAAAGACATATTCTTCGGTTAATTTTTTCAGATATTCATGATACTTTGACCGATATGCTTCATTTTCCAGCAGGGCATCAAAGAATCTTGTAGCCTGGAAAGGAGTGTCGATGGCATCATTAACCACATCGGAAGCATCATTGCCGGAATGTCCCATATTCATGCCGCCGAAGGACAGGTTATAATCCCATGGAAGGATGTTCAGCTGCCCGTCCTGTTCATACAGGTAATAGTTGTGGGCCATCATGCCGGAGAGACTGTCCAGATTGACGGAAAATGTGTGTACCGCCATATACCGGAGAATATTGTCGATGTCCAGATATTTCTCAAGTTCCGTTCCCTGGCTGATATTTTTCAGGGCGGTGACAACCCTTCGGTGGTCGCTTTTTCCGGTATTGGTTATTTCGCCATCCCATATGGTAGAATAGCTGTCAAGGTCGTCATCCGTATAATTCAGGTTTGCACCGTTGCTGTCCATGGAGAAGCTGCCGTCTGGCATTCCCTCCATTTTCCGAGGCTGAGGCATTTCATTTAAAGTGGCCTGTGGTATTTCATTTTGAGCAGTCTGTGATATTTCATTTTGGGCAGATTGAGGCGTTCCATCTTTGTCAGGCTGTGGATTTTCGCCGGAGGGAGCCGTGTTATCTTCCGCAGAAGGTATTCCGTTTTCAGGAAGCTCTTCTCCCTGCGGAGGCGGAACAAAATTTTCGTTGCCGTTTCTGCGGCCGTTTCCGGCGTTATCCCGGCCGCCGCCTCCCATCCCCATGCCTTCCGGCTTATAAAGCGCACCGTCTGCAGTTCCGTAATTTCTCAAAAGAAAGCTGTCTTCCACGGCTTCCAGTGCCAGATATACGCCCCAGTATTCCCCGTTGACCGATATCCTGGCATAATTGTACAGGGAAGCGTCTGCATCCAGATACTGATACATGTCATAGACAAGAGCCTCTTTCATGTTGGTTGCATCTGCATACTGATTGTTCAGAATCAGCTTATCCAGCCCAAGGCAGGTCTGGCCCTCTACATAGCGGTCGAATTCCAGCTTCAGGCTGAACCGGTCCGTATCCGGATCCATGACAATGGATGACAGGCTGGTATTGCCCTTTGGACGGATGCCCACATTATATATTTTTTCGTCATTGATCGTTACATCGCAGGAATAATAAGTTTCCTGCGCGGCATGGGCAAGCATATCCTCCCACTCCTCCTGATCCATCAAAATATCGATTTCCAGGATCTGATCCGTATCAAACAGTTCCGATTCATACCGAACGGCGACGCCGGTCCCGCCGAAGGCCTCCACAACCTTTTCCGAAAATATCATTGCCAGCATGCAGGTCAGAAGGGCGGCAGTCATCATTACGATGACAATCCTTGTTATGTATTTATGGGTAATCATGACAGACCCCCTTTATCAGGACATATACTCGCCGTTGTAGCTTACCAGGGTCACATCATTTACGCCTGCCACATCATGGAGCCGGTTGACAAAGGATGTCTGTGAGTCTTTCATGCGGATTTCCGCCGTCAGCTCGATGCCGGACATGTTTACGGTCTTGGATTTTATCACAAACCGCTCCACGGCCATCTCTGCCAGATGGAGAGCCGTCTCCTCGGATTTGTCGTCGCTGCAGTTTAAGATCAGGATGTAGGGATTGTCGTGTATCCTGCGGTTGGCAAACAGAATCAGGATGACGCCGATGATCACGGAGCCGATGACGGCCAGAGGGATCATGCCGGCGCCGATGACGATGCCGACGGCGATGGCCCAGAACAGATATACGATTTCCATAGGTTCTTTGATGGCTGCCCGGAAGCGGACAATGGAAAGGGCGCCTACCATGCCCAAGGAAAGAACTACGTTGGAAGTTACCGCCATGATAACCAGTGTGGTCACTAGGGAAAGCCCTACAAGGGTCATGGCAAAGCCTGTGGAGTACATGACCCCGTTAAAGGTCTTTTTGTAGACCATGAAAATAAACAGCCCGATGACCAGGGCAAACAACATGCCGATCAGGGTGTCAACCGGTGAAAATTCCGTTACGCTTTCCAGAAAGCTGGATTTGAAAATATCGCTGAATGTCATAATTTCTATCCTCCTGTTTTATCCGTACCGCCTGCAGGACTGGTATTTGGAAAATGCCTGCTGCCGTATGGTCTCTGTCTGAATCATACTCCGGATAATTTCCGGAAGAAATGCATCGAACTTTACCTCCAGTATCATGTTCTGGGGTTCGCAAGTGGTGCGGATATCCGTTATCCTGTCCTCAAGAAAAGTCCTGTGGTACAGAGTGGTGCGGATATCGGAGTCAAAGGTGACCCGTACATTTCCGGCCTTGTAGATATAAGGTTCCCTCACATAGGATACCAGCACTCTGGGACGCAGCAGCTGATAGTGCATCTTAGCATATAATTCCCGAACCAGAGGGGCCGGATGCTCCCGCATCCAGTGAAGGCGGCCGTCCAGTAACTGTCTGCATTCTTCCCTGGTAATTTCCGCATCCAGTTTCTTGCAGAGACTGTTGTCTTTTATTTTCTTTTCCAGGGTAATATAGGATAGATCATCATTGTAGTAGCGTATCCGGAATTTTTCCCGCAGGGAGATTCCGTCTATTTTTTCCCGGAGAGCTTTATCCTGATAATTATCAAAATAAATGCTCCGTATCAGGTATCTGCCGTCCTCTCCTGCATGGCCGTCCGGCTGCATCACGGTTTGCAAACGGCTTTTCAGTTCCAGATACTGGGAATACCCGATGATGTATTTCAGTTCATGCCGAAAACACATTTTATTCTGCCTCCTTCTCTTAGTAGATTGCCGCCCCATTCCCGAAATCTCCAGGGCCTGGTTTTTGAGATTTCGGAAGCGGCTTTTTTGTTCTTGGCAGAAATAAGTATAAAGGGCATTCCTGAAATGTACTTAAAATAAGATGTG
>CAYWRB010000439.1:0-2997 GCA_964460025.1 uncultured Hungatella sp. | reverse complement strand
GGTTTCAGATAAATTTTCATTGAATAAGCTCCCATGAGCTTACATACCATAACGATATTTCCATTGTCCGGATATACTTTTGTAACATCTACCATGGTCTGGCCTTCTTTGCTTACCATTTTCATAGAATCAATCCTCCGTCTGGTTTTATATTTCTAAATCCGGCAGGGGAGGCGTTTTCCCTGCTGGCCGCACCTGGCCCCGGCCAACTTTGCCGACAAACCTCTTCTCGGAGCCCGTGTGCATAAAAGGAAAGGCCCCCCGTACTGTTTACAGGGAGCCAAATGTATCATGAATCAAATATCGTCAATATCTTTCCCCAGAGCTTCTAGCACCGCCATTGCCGCCGCACGGCCTCCGCAGCTTACGCCGGAACCTGGATGACATCCAGGACCGCAGATAAACAGGTTGTCAATGGGCGTTGTATAGTTATATCCCGGAATCGGACGGTTTCCAAGGTTCTGCTCCAAAAAGCTCCCCAGCTGGGCAAAGTCCCCATGAACCATTGCCGGATCATGCTCCTCCAGTTCAACCGGCGAACAGGACCATTTTCCGATAATGTTTTCCGGCCCCATATTGGTGGTGTATTTTCTAAGGAAATTCATAACCTCCTCGGCATACTCTTCCTTGATTTCTCTCCACTTCTCACTTCCGCCGTCTCTTAAGTCATAAGGTGCATACTCATAAAAATACATGATATGCTTGCCCTCGGGAGCACGGCTGGGATCATGAAGGGTTGATACGGAGATCAGCGGGAAATGTGCCGGAATACCCCGTTTGATGTTGAAGAAGTACTGTTTGTACTCATCCAGCGTATTGGGTGCGAACTCTACAATAAACGCTTCGTCTAACTGCGGGCTGTCCGCAATCCACTTGGGCGGCTCATGAAGGGCCACACTCTGCTGGAAGCAGGAGAAATCCGATGGTTTCAGACGGTCAACTTTCTTCTGGTAATCTTCCGGTACACTGCCTTTTGGAACCATATGAGGAAATACCTGTTTCAGATGAAGTCCGCTGAGCACCGCCTGATCTGCATAAATTTCCTTGCCGTCTTTCGTAACGACTCCCACACATTTTCCGTCTTCTATAAGATACTTTACTGCCTCGCTGTTCAGATGGATGGTTGCACCGTGGTCTTTCAAATATGCTTCTTCCGCCTTGCTGAGACTTCCGGAACCGCCTTTTGGCATACCGGCGCCCTGCCCCATATGAGCAGTACCCAGCATAACGAATACCATAATTCCGGTTCCCTTGGTGGACGGGTCAACCATAATTTCAGAAATCCAACGGGTAAGGGCAATCTTTACCTTATCATTCTCAAACCATTCGTCAATCACATCTTCACAGCTCATCATAGTAGCGCGGAGAAGTTCCCTCATCTCCGGGCCGCTGTCCATCATACCGGCAAAGGTTCCGAAAGATGGCGGCGGAGCATAGAAGCCCTGAACAATCATGCCGACTCCGCCTGCCGCCCATTCCTGGAATTTCCGGTAAGACTGGGCATCCTTTTCCGAATATTTGGCGATTTCCTGGCAGGTTTCTTCCAAAGTATTGTAAATACTCAAGGTAGTTCCATCCAGGAAGTGGATACACATCTGTACCTTAGGATAAATGTACTCAAACCCATAATCCTTTTTCAGCCCCAGATCATCATCCTTAATGGTAGGGCTTAACTGTGCCAGAACGTGGATCGTAGAGCAATGGTCTGTCACGAACCCCGGTGCTATGTATTCGCCGGACAAAACACCGCCGCCTACACTGTCATTTTTTTCAATCAGGCAAACATCCAGGCCGGCTTTTGCCAGATAACACCCGGCAGTCAATCCGTTGTGGCCTGCGCCGACGATTACGATATCATGTCTTTCTGCCATATCAAATCTCCTTTTTATTTTTTATCATTCCTTATAAATGAGAAGCGTTGGCGTTGGAACCGCCGCCATCAACTGCAATGGTGTCTCCGGTAATATATGCTCCATCATCAGAAGCCAGGAGGATAGCCGCACCGTTATATTCATCCGGCTTTCCAAGCCTCTGCAGTGGAAATCCCATAGCAGCATTGGTCAGCAGCTGCGGCGGCATACTGGAATTGACCGTATCCGTTGTAGTCAAACCTGCTGCGATGGTATTGACCGTAATTCCATGAGGGCCAAGCTCGGCTGCCAATGCTCTTGCAAGGGCCACCAAAGCCCCCTTGGATGCGGAATAGTGAGCCATCAATGCTTCACCCCGCAGCGCCTGTCCGGAAGTAATGAAGATAATACGTCCGCTTTTCTGAGGAATCATATATTTTGCTGCTTCTCTCGCACAATAGAAGGGGCCGTTAAGGTTGACATCGATTACACGGTTCCACTCCTCTTTTGTGGTCTCAACAAATGCCGCCACCGGATAGATACCGGCGCTGTTCAGCATGATATCAATCTTTCCGCATGTCTCTTTTACCTGTTTGAATGCTTCTATAACCGCATCTTCCTTTGATATATCCACTGCAATTCCAAAAGACTTCTCTGATCCGGTTTCTTTCAGAAGTTTTTCCATAGCAGCCACTTTGTCCTTACTTCTGCTCATGACTACCACCACTGCCCCTTCTTTTGCATAGGCCAGTGCAATCTCTTTTCCGATTCCTGCCGTTCCTCCCGGAACTACTGCAACCTTGCCTGCTAACTTCATATACCCGTTTCCTTTCTTTAATTTTGATACATTTGATTCTTACTTATCCTATTATCAGAATCTATTTCTTTTAGATGCAAAACCTGTTTCTTGATATTCTTCTGTATTTACGTACTTTTTTGCATATTTTATCCTGTTAGATCCCTCCTTACTATAGATAAACTTCTGATAATCGTTTAGAATCAAATGATTCTCTATGGTATGCATTATAAACTCTCAATAAAGTAAAGTCAATAATAAATCAATAATTTTTCTTATTTTTTTGTTGACTTTATACAGTCATATCTTTATAATAATGTTTTGAAAAGAATCATTTGATTCTATTTATAA
>CAYWRB010000438.1:2611-3008 GCA_964460025.1 uncultured Hungatella sp. | reverse complement strand
CTCTTTTACATTTAAGGAAAGCTTACATGCGCCCTGCTGAGGAGCACACCAGCCGATACCATGTGTAAAGCCGGAAATATCCTTTACTTCTTTTGCCTGCACCCATTTGGCTTCTTCCGGAATCGGAGCAGCGCCATGATGCACACCCTGAGCTACCGGGCACATTGTTTCTACTTCATGTGAATAAATCATTGTAAAACTCCTTTCAATAAGTAATAAGTGTGAAGTATTTTGTTGGTATTGTTAAATTTATCACATCATACTTAAGTATTATTTTCTCATAAAATGTGACATTAGTCCAGTAGTTTTTGAAAAAATCTGTCAAGAAATCTGTCAAGAAAGCGCAGCAGAATCTGCCTTCCAACCGGAAGGGAATTATAGATAAATATCTATAGAA
>CAYWRB010000438.1:0-2601 GCA_964460025.1 uncultured Hungatella sp. | reverse complement strand
GTTAGACCATATCTAACACCGCGCTTACGATCTTTGGCATATACCGGTTCCGTTTGTAGTAAAAGCTTACTTCTCTGGAAGCATCCTGGTGATTCAGCTTGTAATAGATCAGACTCTGATCCTCAGGCACATGACGGATCAGGGTATCGGAGCAGAAGGAGATGCCCATGCCATAGCGGGACAGGTTGTAGGCTGTGATCTGCTGTTCCAGCTCCAATTTGATCCGAGGCAGGAAACGGGCGCTGCGGCAGATTTTGTCGGCCCTCTCTCTGGTATTATTTCCGCTTTTCAGGAGAAGAAAGGGTTCGTTTTGGAAAAGTTCAGGGGAAACCGGAGGGATGCGGGAGTTCAGATGCCGGTTTTCCCGTATGTCGGATGCCGTGAGGGCATAGTTTTTGATGGTCTGGTTGATCGGAAAACGGGCAGGAACCGTAAGGAGAAGGTGCTCCTCGCAGAAAAAGCGTTTGCCATAGACATCCGGGTCCATATTCTGATTGTCGATCAAAAGGTCCAGGGAACCGGAAAAAAGCCGTTCCGTCAAAGCAGAGGTGGTTGCCTCCGCCAGGTCTACATGGATGTGGGGATACTGTTCTGTAAAACGGAAAAGTATGGGCGGCAGCACATAGGAGGCAAACAGATTGGTGCCGCCTATGGAGATGGAGCCGCTTTTCATCTCCCGTATATCGTTGACGTAATTTTGAAAGCCATTTTCCACATCCATGATGATCTCGATGGAACGGATATATTCTTTTCCCAAGTCGGTAAGCTGAATGGGGCTGGTGCTGCGGTCAAAAATGGGAAATCCAATCTGAGTTTCAACCTTTTTAACGGCGGCGCTTAAGGACGGCTGGCTGATAAACAGATTCCGCGCAGCCCTGGAAAAGTTCATTTCTTTGTAGACCTCATAGACATAGTGCATTCCCTGAAACATAAGGCGTTCCTTCCTATAGAGATTTATCTATATCATGTATGATTTGATATGTATTTGAAAATATTGTAGTACGGATTTATACTCAAGTCAAGACAGTATATGGCCGGTGAACCGTAATCGGCGAGATGACAGGGGGAGAATGATGATGGAAGACGGGAAGAAATACCGCATAGAACACGATTCGATCGGAGAGAAAGAAGTTCCGGCAGACGCCTATTACGGTGTCCAGACTCTCCGTGCTTTTGAGAATTTCTATATTACCGGATTGAAGATGCATCCGGAACTGATCAACAGTGTGGCTCAGATCAAGAAGGCTGCGGCCATTACCAATTTTGAGGTGGGGGAATTGGATAAGAGGCGGGCATCGGCGATCACGCAGGCCTGTGACGAGATCATCAGCGGAAAGCTTCATGACCAGTTTATCGTGGATCCCATCCAGGGAGGGGCAGGAACCTCTCTGAATATGAACGCCAATGAGGTGATTGCCAACAGGGCCAACGAGATTCTGGGGGGAGAAAAAGGAGACTATGGACTGGTCAACCCCAACGATCATGTGAATTTCGGACAGTCAACCAATGATGTGTTCCCTTCCTGTGGCAAAATGGCGGCACTTAAGCTGCTGTCCAAGGCGAAGGAGCAGCTAACGCGGCTGGAGGATGCGCTGTTGGAGAAATCCAGAGAATTTGACTCTGTCATCAAGATGGGAAGGACACAGCTTCAGGATGCGGTGCCTATCCGTCTGGGACAGGAGTTTCATGCCTATGCCTCTGCCATTCGGCGTGACATCCGGCGTTTTGACAATGCGAAGGAGGAGATCCGCAGTCTGAATCTGGGCGGTACGGCCATCGGTACGGGACTCAATGCGGATGTGCAGTATTTTCACCGGGTGGTGAAGAATATGTCTACCCTGACAGGGGAGGAGCTGGTACAGTCCTATGACACCATCGACGCAACCCAGAACCTGGACAGCTATGCATCCATATCCGGTATTGTGAAAAACTGTGCGGTGAATCTGTCTAAGATGTCCAATGACCTGCGGCTTATGTCCTCAGGTCCAAGAACAGGCTTTGGAGAGATTAATCTTCCGGCAAAGCAGAACGGTTCCTCCATTATGCCGGGAAAGATCAATCCGGTGATTCCGGAGGTGGTGAATCAGGTGGCGTTTAATATTATAGGAAATGATGTGACCATCACCATGGCGGCAGAAGCCGGGCAGCTGGAGCTGAACGCATTTGAGCCGATTATTTTCTATAAGCTGTTTGAATCCATTGAGACACTGACCTTTGCGGTGAAAACTCTGGTAGATAACTGTGTGGTGGGAATCACGGCCAACAAGGAGCATTGCCGCAGGCAGGTGGAGAACAGCATTGGCGTGATTACCGCTATCTGTCCTTATGTCGGTTATGAGACGGCGGCAGGAATCGCCAAGGAGGCTCTGCGCACCGGGCGGCAGGTGAGAGAGTTGATTTTGGAAAAAGGGCTGATGGATCAGGAGCAGTTAAATACGGTGCTGGATCCATTTACCATGACGGAGCCAGGGATTCTGGGAAGGGATCCTATGGAGCAGCTGAGAGTGTAAGCTTAGTACTGCTCCATCGGAAGCTCATCATATCTTCTCCAATCATGTTTGCACACAATGTCCTATTGATACATAAGATATAGTACAAACA